>NZ_JBEXXN010000072.1:0-31744 GCF_040630445.1 Streptomyces sp. NPDC005805 | reverse complement strand
ACATGACGGTGATCTTCGCGAACTCTCAGACCGCGAAGATCACCACCGTCGACTACAAGCAGCAGTTGATCAATTACCCAACACTTTCTGAGGCGACTGCGGAGGCGGCTCCAGCGGCCCGTCACCCGGCCGCACACCGGCCCGCCATACCCGGCGCGCCTCCGCCTCCGCCCGCTCCCGCGCCCGCACCGCGATCCCCAGCCCGCCCATGACCAGCAGGAACTGGGCGGCGCAGTAGGTGGCCATCACCCAGAACGCCTGCCCCGGCAGCGCGGGCCACCCCGCGAGCCCGCCCGCGATCAGCGCGTCCGACAGCAGGAACAACCCGCCGCCCGCCGCGGCCGTGCGCCCCACCCCCGTCGCCCGGCAGGCCATCAGCGTCAGCAGCACCGCGTACGCGGCGACCGGCACCCGCAGCCCGGCGGGCAGGCCGGGCCAGAGCAGCACCACGAGGACCCCGCCCGCGAGCGCGTATCCGGCGGCCGGCCGCCACCGCACCCCGGACCGCCCGAACAGCACCAGATAGCAGACGTGACCGGCCGCGAAGCAGCCCATCCCCGCGAGGAAGGCCGTCTCGTGGTCCACGAGGAGGAGGACGTCGCCGCCCCAGCCGCACAGCAGAGCCGCGACCAGGGCCCGGGGCCCCCGCGCGTTCACGACGAGCAGCGCGAGCAGCGGCAGCAGCAGGGGCTTGGCGACGAGATGGCCCGGCTGCCACTCCGCGAGCAGACTGCCGAGGTCGACGAGGACGGCCAGGGCGAACAGCCCCAGCAGCCAGGCCGTGCGCAGTTCCTGGGCGAACACCCGCCCCTCGTACGGCACCCGCAGGCGCGGCCGGCGCGCGCCCGCCGCACGCGGCTCCCTCACGCCGTGCCCCCGGCGGGACGGACCACCGGCTCGGGCTCCGGCTCAACCGCCTGCGCCCCCGGCTGCGGCTGCCATCCCGGCTCCCGGAACAGGTGCCCGGCCTTGGCCGCCGGCGTCGGCGCGGCGCGCACGTCCCGGGCGATGGCCGCGTACTCGTGGGTGGCGACGCGCAGCGGGTTGTAGGTCTCGATGTTCTTGGTCAGCCCGTAGACCGGGCGCTCGGTCTCGGCCGCGAAGGACCCGAAGAGCCGGTCCCAGACGATGAGGACGCCGCCGAAGTTCCGGTCCAGGTAGCTGCCCTGGGAGGCGTGGTGCACCCGGTGGTGGGAGGGCGTGTTGAATACGTACTCGACCGGCCGGGGCAGCCGGCCGATCCGCTCGGTGTGAATCCAGAACTGGTACACCAGGCTGACGGAGGAGCAGAAGGCGAGCGCGGCCGGGTGCACACCGCAGGCGATCAGCGGCAGATAGAACGGCCAGGAGGTGATGCCCGTCCACGGCTGGCGCAGCGCGGTCGAGAGGTTGAACCGGCGGCTGGAGTGGTGGACGACATGGCCGGCCCACAGGATGCGGATGACGTGGTGGCCGCGGTGGGACCAGTAGTAGAAGAAGTCCTGGGCGAGCAGCATCAGCAGGACGGTCCACCACAGGACGGGCACCCGGGCGGGCGTCAGCTCGTACACCGCGGTGTAGATCGCGACGACGGGGATCTTCCAGAGCAGATCGGTGAAGAGGCTGCCCAGCCCCATGGTGATGCTGGTCGCCGCGTCCTTGGCCGCGTACCCGGCGGCGTCCTCGTCGGGGTGGAGGCGGTAGCTCACCGCCTCCACGACGGTGAGCAGGACGAAGGCGGGGATCGACCACAGCACGACATCGGGCAGGTTCGGCATGCGTGCACGGTAGGGCCGCGGCCGGTCCGGCGGATAGATGTCCTTACCGACAAGTAAGCAGTCTCCCGGCGCCCCGGATTCTGTGCGTTCCCGACAGTGGCGCCCCGGGCGGACCGCCCCTCCAGCGGGGTCCGGGAGCGCCAGCCGGGGCCGACCCGGCGTCAACCCGCCGTGACCGGGGCCCACTTGTGCCCGCGGGCCACCGCACCCCGCCCGGCCACGGCCCTCGCGCCCATGGCCCGCGACCGGGCGCGGACGCTGTCGGTGGCGGCCCGTATTCTCTGTGACCATGCTCGACGACCGTACGACCGCAGCGACGACGTGGCCGACCGCCTACCCCGAGGGGTACGCGGTCGTCGACGTGGAGACCACCGGCCTCGCCCGGGACGACCGCATCGTCTCCGCTGCCGTCTACCGGCTCGACGCCCGGGGCGCGGTGGAGGACCACTGGTACACCCTGGTGAACCCGGAGCGGGACCCGGGCCCGGTGTGGATCCACGGTCTGACGTCCGATGTGCTCGCGGGCGCGCCCCTGTTCGGCGAGATCGCGGCCGAGTTCGCCGCCCGGCTGGAGGGCCGGGTCCTGGTCGCCCACAACGCCAGTTTCGACTGGGGGATGATCTCCCGGGAGTACGCGCGCTCGCGCGGCGAGGCCCCGACCCGGCAGCGGCTGTGCACCATCGCCCTGGCCAAGGAGCTGCGGCTGCCGCTGCCCAACCTCAAGCTGGAGTCGCTGGCGGCGCACTTCGGGGTGGTGCAGCAGCGTGCCCACCACGCCCTGGACGACGCCCGGGTGCTGGCCGAGGCGTTCCGCCCGAGTCTGCACGCGGCGGCGCGGGACGGCGTCCGGCTGCCGCTGCTGGAGTGCCGCCCGCTCACCGAGTGGTCCGACTCCCCCGCCGCCCCGCGCGTCGGCTACCAGTCCTCCTACGGGCACCGCACCTGGCGGCCCTCGCGCCGGCGGCCGGCCTGCCCGTACCCCAACCCCGGCCGGTACGAGCCGGGCAAGCGGCTGGTGCAGGGCATGCGGGTGGCGTTCTCCGGCGACACGTCCACCGAGCGCGAGCTGCTGGAGGACCGCGCGGTCGAGGCGGGCCTGCACATCGCCACCAGCGTGTCCCGGCTCACGAGCCTGCTGGTCACCAATGACCCGGGCGCCTCCACGTCCAAGTCGGTGAAGGCCGCGGCCTACGGCACCCCGGTCGTCGACGAGGCGGCCTTCACCCAGCTCCTGGCGGACGTGGCCCCGGCGCCGGGCGGCGGCCAGGCGAAGCCCGCGAGCGAGGGCCCGGCACCCGCATCGGAGTGAATTGCGCGGCGACTCGCCCCGGGCCGCCCGTCCACCGCGCGGAACCGTTTCACCCTGTGGCGCATGGCACGTTGCGAGGTTTGCGGAAACGACTACGGCATGTCCTTCGAGGTGCACGCGCAGGGCGCGGTGCACGTCTTCGACTGCTTCTCCTGCGCCATCCACCGCATGGCGCCCATCTGTGAGCACTGCCGGGTCCAGATCATCGGGCAGGGCGTCGAGGCGGAGGGCCACTGGTACTGCGGGGCGCACTGCGCCCGCGCGGAGGGGAGGGCGGGCATCGTGGACCGGGTGTGAACCGGACGGACCGGACAACGGGCCCGGGCCCGACCCGACCCCGTTGTCCGGTCCGTCCGGGAGTGCGGGTACGGTCGACGCCGTGTACCGCTTCCTGTTGACCCGGCAGTGGGTGATCCTCACCCTGCTCGCCCTCGTGCTCATCCCCACCATGGTCGAGCTGGGCTTCTGGCAGTTCCACCGCCACGAACGCCGGGTCGCGCAGAACGAGCTGATCGCGAAGAGCCTGGACGCGAAACCCGTCGCCGTGGCGGACCTCACCTCCCCCGGCCACACCGTCCCGCGCGCCGACTACTGGCGCACCGTGCGGGCGACCGGCACCTTCGACACCGAGCACGAGGTCGTGGTGCGCCGGCGCACCAACGCCGACGACCGGGTCGGCTTCCATGTGCTCACCCCGCTGGTCCTCGCCGACGGCCGGGCCGTCCTGGTCAACCGCGGCTGGGTCCCCGCCGCCGCCGACCAGCGCGCCTTCCCCGAGGTCCCGGCCCCGCCCGCCGGCACGGTGACCGTCACCGGCCGCCTCAAGGCCGACGAGACCACCGGCGCCAGCGGCATCAAGGACCTGGCCGGCCTCCCGCCGCGCCAGGTCATGCTGATCAACAGCGCCCAGCAGGCCGAGCTCCTGGACCGCGAGGTCCTCGGCGGCTACGTCGAGCAGACCGCTCCCGCGGCCGGCGCCAAGGGCCCCGAACAGATCCCCGAGCCCGACCACGCCTCCATCGGCGCGCACATGGCGTACGCCGTCCAGTGGTGGCTGTTCGCGGCGGCCGTGCCCGTCGGCTGGGTGATTCTCGTCCGCCGGGAGAAGCAGGACCGCGCCGCCGCTGCCGGGAAGGGCGCCCCGGAGCCCGCCCCCGCCGCTGCTTAACGGGCGACTGAGCAGGGAACACGCCTCAGCGTGACCCAACGCATCGAGGACTACGCCGTCATCGGCGACCTGCAGACAGCCGCCCTGGTCGGCGCGGACGGTTCGATCGACTGGCTGTGCCTGCCCCGGTTCGACTCCGCCGCCTGCTTCGCCGCTCTCGTCGGCGACGAGGAGAACGGCCACTGGCGGCTCGCGCCGAAAGGGGCCGACCGCTGCACCCGGCGCGGCTACGTCGGCGACTCCCTGGTGCTGGAGACCGTCTGGGAGACGCGCACGGGCACCGTCCGGGTGCTCGACTTCATGCCCCAGCGGGACACCTCCCCCGACGTGGTCCGCATCGTCGAGGGCGTCAGCGGCAGCGTCGAGATGGCCGGCACCCTGCGGCTGCGCTTCGACTACGGCTCGGTGGTCCCCTGGATGCGGCGGGTGGACGGGCACCGGGTCGCGGTCGCCGGGCCCGACTCGGTGTGGCTGCGCAGCGAACCCGAGGTCAAGACCTGGGGGCAGCAGTTCAGCACCTGCTCCGCGTTCACCGTCGCCGAGGGCGAGTCGGTCGCCTTCGTGCTCACCTGGCACCCCTCGCACGAGGAGCGGCCGGGCCGGGTCGACCCGCACGAGTCCCTGCGGCACTGCCTGGAGGACTGGGCGTCCTGGGCCGCGCACTGCACCTACGAGGGCCCCTACCGCGCCGAGGTGATGCGCTCCCTGATCACCCTCAAGGGCCTCACCTACGCCCCCACGGGGGGTATCGTCGCCGCGCCCACCACCTCCCTGCCCGAGGAACTGGGCGGGGTGCGGAACTGGGACTACCGCTTCTGCTGGCTGCGGGACTCCACCCTCACCCTCGGCTCCCTGGTCGCGGTCGGCTATCTGGCCGAGGCGGCGGCCTGGCGGAACTGGCTGCTGCGCGCCGTCGCGGGCGACCCCGCCGACCTCCAGATCATGTACGGCCTGGCGGGCGAGCGCCGGCTCCCCGAGTTCGAGGTGAACTGGCTCGGCGGCTACGAGGGCTCGGTCCCGGTCCGCGTCGGCAACGACGCGGCCAACCAGCTCCAACTGGACGTCTACGGCGAGGTGATGGACTCGCTGTTCATCTCCCGGCAGGCGGGCCTGGCCCCCGAGAAGCACGTCTGGAACCTCCAGTTGAGCCTGCTCGGCTTCCTGGAGTCCACCTGGCGCGAACCGGACGAGGGCCTGTGGGAGGTACGCGGGCCGCGCCGCCACTTCGTCCACTCCAAGGTCATGACCTGGGTCGCCGCCGACCGCGCGGTGCGCACCCTGGAGAACGACCGCTCCCTGCACGGCGAGGTCGAACGCTGGCGGGCCATGCGGGACGAGATCCACCGCGAGGTGTGCGAGAAGGGCTTCGACCCCGAGCGCAACACCTTCACCCAGTACTACGGCTCCCGGGAACTCGACGCGGCCACCCTGCTGATCCCCCACTCGGGCTTCCTGCCGCCCGACGACCCGAGGGTCCTCGGCACCATCAAGGCGGTCCAGGAGGAGCTGTCCGACGGCCCCCTGGTGCGCCGCTACAGCACCGCGGCCGGGTCGGTGGACGGCCTCCCCGGCGGCGAGGGAACGTTTCTCGCCTGCTCGTTCTGGCTCACGGACGCGCTGTGCATGACCGGCCGCCACGAGGAGGCCCGCGAACTGTTCGAACAACTGCTGGCGCTCCGCAACGACGTGGGGCTGCTCTCCGAGGAGTACGACCCGGTCGCCGGCCGGCTGCTGGGCAACTTCCCGCAGGCGTTCAGCCACATCGGACTGGTGAACACGGCCCTCGCGCTCCAGCCCCGCGACACGGCAGGATAGAGCCATGGATCTTGGACTGAAGGACCGTGTCTACGTCGTCACCGGCGCCTCCCGGGGCCTGGGCAACGCCACCGCCCGGGCGCTGGTGGCCGAGGGCGCGAAGGTCGTCGTCACCGGCCGGGACGAGAAGACCGTCGCGGACGCCGCCGCGGAACTCGGCGCCGGGGCGGTCGCCCTGGCCGCCGACAACGCCGACCCGGGCGCCGCGGAACGCCTGATCGCCGCGGCCCGGGCGCACTTCGGGCGCTTCGACGGCGTGCTGATCAGCGTCGGCGGCCCGTCCCCCGGCTTCGTCGCGGACAACACGGACGAGCAGTGGCAGTCCGCGTTCGAGTCCGTCTTCCTCGGGGCGGTGCGCCTGGCCCGCGCGGCGGCCGCGGAGCTGTCCGAGGGCGGGGTGATCGGCTTCGTGCTCTCCGGTTCGGTGCACGAGCCCATCCCCGGTCTGACCATCTCCAACGGCCTCCGCCCGGGCCTCGCGGGCTTCGCCAAGTCCCTCTCGGACGAGCTGGGCCCACGCGGCATCCGCGTCGTCGGCCTCCTCCCCGCCCGCATCGACACCGACCGCGTCCGCGAGCTGGACGCGCTCTCCGGCGACGCGGAGGCGGCGCGCGCGGCGAACGAGTCCCGCATCCCGCTGCGGCGCTACGGCACGCCGGAGGAGTTCGGCACGGTGGCGGCGTTCCTGCTCTCGCCGGCGGCGTCCTACCTGACGGGCGTGATGCTCCCGGTCGACGGCGGCGCGAGGAGCGGGTTCTAGACCCCCGCCCCGAGGAGCCGCCGGCGGGCGCGCCCGCACGGGGGGGGACCGTGCGGTATGGCCCGGGCCCGGCGCTCACCCCGGGGCGTCGGTCGTCAGGCGCTCGCGCCTGGGAGACCGTCCCGCCCGTTCCGGGTCGGCGAGTGAGCCGAAGGGGCGCGCGGGTGCCGAAAGGGAGGGCGCGCGCAGGCGCCGAGGAACGAGGTGGCGAGCACGGCCGACCGTCGGGACCCGCTGAAAGCGCCCCGGAGGCGAACCGAGCCCTCAAGAGAAGGGGCCCCGGAGGCGAACCGAGCCCTCAAAAAAAGGGGCCCCGGAGGCGAACCGAGCCCTCAAAAAAAGGGGTCACACAACCCGCTCGGGGCGGTGTTTGGAGGCGCGGAGGCGGGCCTCCGCCGGGAGGGGCGCGAGGCCCGTGGACTGTTCCGCGTGGGTGAGGACCTCGCCCACCAGCCGCGTCAGCGTCTCCGCGGGCGCGGCATGCGGTTCGAGGCGCAGCCGCAACCTCGCCTCCGGCGCCGTACGGCGGCGGCCCGCGAGTGTCACCGACGCCTGGGACACCCCGTCCAGGGACTCCGCCTCGGCCGTCATCACGGACTCCAGGGCCCGGCCGCGCAGCAGCGCCCCGTCGCCGTCCCCGCTGTCCACCAGGACCTCGGCGAGGCGGGAGCGGCGCAGTTGGGCGAGCAGCCACCACAGGGCCAGCAGGACGAGTACCGCGAGGACGGCGATGACGGTCGGCCACCACCAGCCCTCCTCGCGCCACCGCGCCCGGTCCGCGTCGCTGAGGAGGACGTCGCCGGGCCCGTACCAGGGCCACCAGGAGGGCACCGAGAACCCGGCCCCGGCCGCCAGCGCCGCGCCGCCCGCGCAGACGAGGGCGAGCCCCGCGAGCCCGATCAGGATCCGGTTGACCACTGGCCGCACGGTGCTCACCCCTTCTTCCCGGAGGGCCGCCCGACGCGCACGGCGAGGGCCGGCGGGTGCGCGAGGCCCAGCTCCCGCAGCCCCACGGCCAGCGCGGCGTCGAGGTCGGTGCGGACCTCGTCGAGTTCACGGAAGTGCGACAGGGCGCGCACCGACGCCTTGCGCCGGCCGACCTTGACACGGACGGACTGCACGCCGGAGACCTCCATCGCCCGGTCGCGCAGCGCCAGCGCGGCGGCCTCCCGGTCGAGCCCGGCCCGGACCCCGTCCCGGACGCTCCGCATCGGCAGCAGCGCGCGCAGCCCGGGGGTGGCCGCGAGGAGGATCAGCCAGAGGCCGACGAGGACCACGGCCCCGGCGACCGCGAGCACCGCGACCTCGTCCAGGCGCCAGCTCGCCAGATGGTCCGCGAGCCACCGGCGCCACTCCATGGCGGGCCGGTCGGCGCGCACGGCGGCCACGTCGTAGAGCAGCAGCCCGGAGGCGCCGAGGACGACGAGCGCGAGCAGGGCGGCGGGGACGCGGCGGGCGGACCAGAAGCGGCCGGTGCGCCCGCCCTCGCCGCCGTCGGCCGCGGGGACGGGTTCATGAGCGGCGGCCGAGGAGGTCTGGGCCAGCTCCAGGGTGTCACCGGCGGACTGCTCCCCGGCGTCGCCGGGCGCGGGACCGGTCATCGGATCCTCTCCTTCGCCGTGCCGCGCGAGTGGGCGGAGTGCAGCCGCTCGACCTGCACCGCGACCTCGGGGACCGTCATCCCCGCGAGGTCGTTCACGCGCTCGGTCACCCGGCCGCGCACGGCGGCGCACTGGCCGCCGATGTCGGAGGGGTAGTCGAGTTCGAGGCTGACCCGGACCCGGGCGATGTCGTGGTGCACCACGACCATGGCGCTGGGCGCCGCGCCACCCTGGGGCACCGCGTCCAGCGCCTCACGGGCGGCCCGGGCGGCGATCTTGGCGACGACGCGGTCGGCGATCGTCGTCGACCCGCGTTCGGCCGCGGGCACCCGGCGCGGCGGCACGGCGGACACGTCCCCGGTGGACACTCCGCCTCACCGCCGTCCGTCGCGGTCGCGGCCCCGGAGGAAGTCGCCGACCTCCAGGTCGCCGTCGAGGAGCCGGCCGACGACGAAGCCGACCGCTCCCAGGGCCGCGACCAGCAGGAAGGCCCCGAATCCGCCGAAGTACCCGGCGAACGCGAGAGCCATGCCGGCCAGCATGCCGACCAGGGCCATGCTCATGATGGGCTCCTTCTCCTGGGTGGGCTTGCGCTATCGGATGCGAGGTTCCGTGTCGTCGTCGTCTTCCTCGTCGGGCAGCTTGACGTCGCTGACGGCGATGTTGACCTCGACGACCTCCAGGCTGGTCATCCGCTCGACCGCGGAGACCACGTTCTCCCGTACGTCGCGGGCGACATCGGCGATGGAGTAGCCGTAGTCGACGACGATCTCCAGGTCCAGCGCGGTCTGCACCTCGCCGACCTCGGCCTTGACGCCGCGGGTGACGCTGGACTTGCTGCTGCCTCCGGGAACGCGGTCGCGGACCGCGCCGAGGGTGCGGGAGAGCCCGCCGCCCATCGCGTGGACGCCGGCGACGTCCCGGGCGGCGAGCCCGGCGATCTTCTCGACGACGCCGTCCGCGATCGTGGTGCGGCCGCGCACCCCTGCTTCGTCGCGTTTGCTGAGGGCGGTCCGGCGGGAGCCGTCTCCCTGGTCACCGGAGGTGTGCTGCGGTCGGTTGCGCTCGCCTGCCTCGCTCATCGCGTGATCCTTTCCGGGCGGGTGTGTCCTCCCCCGGGCCGGGCTCCCCCGCCGTGCGCGGCCGACTGTGTGCCCCGGCCGGCCGGACGGGTTCGACCCCTGCCCACAGTAAGGGCGGATGCCCACTCCCGCGCCGGGGATGCGGCAGCCGGGCGCCACGGGGCGGAAGTCCCCCGGAACGGCGAACGGCCGGTGCGGCCGTGCCCCGGGCGGGGGCGCGGCCGCACCGGCCGCAGGGGCCGGGGGCGCCGGGTCAGTCGGACAGACCGGCGAGATCCCGCAGCCGGCGGGCCTGCGCGGCGCGCTCCGCGGCGCGCTGCTCGTCGTAGGTGCGGTCCGCCGCGCCCTGGAGGAGCGCCTTGGTCTCGATCACGGCGTCCCGGGGGGCGGCGATCAGCGCGGCGGCCAGGTCGGCCACGGCGGCGTCGAGTTCGGCGGCGGGGACGACGAGGTTGGCCAGGCCGGTGCGCTCGGCCTCCTCGGCGTGGACGAAACGCCCCGTCGCGCAGATCTCCAGCGCGCGGGCGTAGCCGACGAGGGAGACGAGGGGGTGGGTGCCCGTGAGGTCCGGCACCAGACCGAGGCTGGTCTCGCGCATGGCGAACTGCACGTCCTCGGCGACGACTCGGAGGTCGCAGGCGAGGGCGAGCTGGAAGCCCGCGCCGATCGCGTGTCCCTGGACAGCGGCGATCGTCACCAGGTCGGCCCGCCGCCACCAGGTGAACGCCTCCTGGAACTCGGCGACGGCGGCGTCGATCTCGGCGTCGGCGCTGCGCGCGAGGTCGATGAAGGACGGCTCGCCGTCGAAGCCCTCGGGGGTGAAGGCCTGCCGGTCGAGGCCCGCGGAGAAGGACTTGCCCTCGCCGCGCAGCACCACGACCCGCACGTCGCCCGGCAGCGACCGGCCCGCCTGCGTCAATGCCCGCCACAGCGCGAAGTCCTGGGCATTGCGCTTGTCCGGCTTGGCCAGTGTGACCGTGGCGACGGCGCCGTCGACGGTGAGTCGTACGCCGTCCTTGTCCAGCACGGGGTCGAGCGAAGTCATGAGACGCCTCCGGTTCGGTGCGGTACGCCCGCGACTGGCGGGCTACTGCACAGTAACCACCCGGGGGTCCATCGGACCGACCGGGTGGTCACCGCGAGAGAACCGCGTCGACCGGAGAGCTTCTCGCCGACGCCAGGCTCAGGCCGAGGGGGCCTTCTTGCCTCGCGTCGCTCCGCCGCGTCCGCGCAGGACCACTCCGGACTCACTGAGCATCCGGTGGACGAACCCGTAGGAGCGGCCGGTTTCCTCGGCCAGCGCCCGGATGCTCGCACCGGAGTCGTACTTCTTCTTCAGGTCTGCCGCGAGCTTGTCGCGCGCGGCGCCGGTCACCCGGCTGCCCTTCTTCAGAGTCTCGGCCACCCGTGCCTCCTCATGGGAAGTGCGCTCTGGACTTCTCATGATCACCCCTCCCGCCCGTCCTGGCCACCCATTCGACAAGGTCGGTACGGAACGCATGGGCGCGGTCACAGCGGCGATCACGAGCGGAACGCGACCCTCCACTCGTGCCGCCGGACACCCCGACCGGCCCGACCCGCCGAAACGGCAGGTCAGAGGCGTCGGCCGGAGAAGGGCCCGGGACAGGAGCGGAGTGATCCCGTCCGCCAGCCGCCACGCCGGGGTACGAGACGGCCTCACACAGATGACGGATCACCGGTAGGCCGAATGATCCATACGGAGATCCATACGGAGTGGATCAGCGGGCTTCCCCGCCGGGCCCGGCGGAGGTCAGGCGAGCGCGACCAGGTCCGCGTAGTCGGCGCCCCACAGGTCCTCGACGCCGTCCGGCAGCAGGATGATCCGCTCCGGCTCCAGCGCCTCGACCGCGCCCTCGTCGTGGGTGACGAGGATGACCGCGCCCTTGTAGGTGCGCAGCGCCCCGAGGATCTCCTCGCGGCTGGCCGGGTCGAGGTTGTTGGTGGGCTCGTCGAGAAGGAGGACGTTGGCCGAGGAGACCACCAGGGTGGCCAGCGCGAGCCGGGTCTTCTCGCCGCCCGAGAGGACGCCGGCGGGCTTGTCCACGTCGTCGCCGGAGAACAGGAAGGAGCCGAGGGTCTTGCGGACCTCGACCAGGTCGAGGTCGGGGGCGGCGGAGCGCATGTTCTCCAGGACCGTGCGGTCCGGGTCCAGGGTCTCGTGCTCCTGCGCGTAGTAGCCGAGCTTGAGGCCGTGGCCGGGGGTGACGGCTCCGGTGTCGGGCTGCTCCACGCCCGCGAGGAGGCGGAGCAGGGTGGTCTTGCCGGCGCCGTTGAGGCCGAGGATGACGACCCGGGAGCCCTTGTCGACGGCCAGGTCGACATCGGTGAAGATCTCCAGCGAGCCGTACGACTTGGACAGGCCCTCGGCCGTGAGCGGGGTCCGGCCGCAGGGGGCGGGCTCGGGGAAGCGGAGCTTGGCGACCTTGTCGGAGACCCGCACCTCCTCCAGGCCGGAGAGCAGGCGCTCGGCGCGGCGGGCCATGTTCTGCGCGGCGACCGTCTTGGTGGCCTTGGCGCGCATCTTGTCGGCCTGCGAGTTGAGGGCGGCGGCCTTCTTCTCGGCGTTCTGGCGCTCCCGCTTGCGGCGCTTCTCGTCGGCCTCGCGCTGCTGCTGGTAGAGCTTCCAGCCCATGTTGTAGACGTCGATCTGCGAGCGGTTGGCGTCCAGGTAGAAGACCTTGTTGACGACCGTCTCCACGAGGTCGACGTCGTGGGAGATGACGATGAAGCCGCCGCGGTAGGTCTTGAGGTAGTCGCGCAGCCAGACGATCGAGTCGGCGTCGAGGTGGTTGGTCGGCTCGTCGAGGAGGAGGGTGTCGGCGTCCGAGAAGAGGATGCGGGCCAGCTCGACGCGGCGGCGCTGACCGCCGGAGAGGGTGTGCAGCGGCTGGGTGAGCACCCGGTCGGGCAGGCCGAGGGCGGCGGCGATGGTGGCCGCCTCCGCCTCGGCGGCGTACCCGCCCTTGGTGAGGAACTCGGTCTCCTGGCGCTCGTACTGCTTGAGGGCCTTCTCGCGGGTGGAGCCCTGGCCGGTGGCGATGCGGTCCTCGTTCTGGCGCATCCTGCGCAGCAGGGCGTCGAGTCCCCGGGCGGAGAGGATCCGGTCGCGGGCGAGGACGTCGAGGTCGCCGGTGCGGGGGTCCTGCGGGAGGTAGCCGACCTCGCCGGAGCGGCTGATGGTGCCGCCGGCGGGGATGCCCTCGCCGGCGAGGCACTTGGTGAGCGTGGTCTTGCCGGCGCCGTTGCGGCCGACGAGACCGATGCGGTCGCCCTTCGCGATACGGAAGGAGGCGGACTCGATGAGGACGCGCGCACCGGCGCGCAGCTCGATACCGGAAGCGGTGATCACGGGGGACATACTCCAGGGCGTGATGGACGGCGGAAGGAACGGTGAGCGACGCTTCGACGCCGTCTAATGCACAGGGAGATATGCCATACGGCCCAGTCTAGCGGGACGGGGCAAGTACTTTTCCGGGTCCGGGCGCACCGTGACGGGCGCCACGGCCCGCCGCCCGGGGCCCCCGGAAAAGGGGCGGAGCGGGGCGGGGCGACCGATACTCGCCGGGAGCAGCGGACTCCACCACAGGACCCCCCATCCGAAGGCGGTCGCCCATGCGGTTCGACGACGACGCCGAGTTGGACACCTCGGAGGTCAGCGACGTCCGGGGCAGCCGCGTCCCCGGCGGCCGGGCCACGGTCGGCGGCGGGATCGCCGCCCTGATCGCCCTGCTCCTCGGCCTGTTCTTCGGGGTGGGGCCGGAGCAGCTCGGGCTGTCCTCGGGCGACGAGGAGCCGGCCGCGACGGCGTCCAGCCAGGCCGAGGTGGCGCAGGCGTGCCGGAGCGGGGCGGACGCCAACCGCCGGGACGACTGCCGGATCGTGGCGGTGGTCAACAGCGTCCAGGACTACTGGCGGGCGGAGTTCCAGCGCCGGCAGGGGCGGTACGCGACCGCGCGGACGGTGCTGTTCACCGGGCAGGTGGGCACCGCCTGCGGGTCCGCGACCTCGGCGGTGGGGCCGTTCTACTGCCCGGGCGACCGGCAGGTCTATCTCGACCTCGGCTTCTTCGACGAGCTGCGGGGCCGGTTCGGCGCGAGCGGCGGCCCGTTCGCCCAGGCGTATGTGGTCGCCCACGAGTACGGGCACCACGTCCAGAACCTGACGGGAGTCCTGGGGCGGGCGCGGGACGGGCGGCAGGGCGCGGGCAGCGACGCGGTCCGGGTGGAGCTCCAGGCCGACTGCTACGCCGGGGTGTGGGCGCGGCACGCGACGACGACGCCGGACGACCGGACCGGCCGGCTGCTGCTGACCGAGGTGACGGAGGCCGACATCCAAGACGGCCTGGACGCCGCGGCGGCGGTCGGCGACGACCGGATCCAGGAGCGCTTCCAGGGCCGCGTCACACCGGAGTCGTGGACGCACGGCTCCTCGGCGCAGCGGCAGCAGTGGTTCGCGACCGGGTACCGCACCGGCGACATGGCCCGCTGCGACACCTTCCGCTGACGGCCGGCCCGGCGCGCGCGGGCGTTGTCAGTGGCGGGTGCCAGACTGAGACGTGGATCACATCGTGTCGCCGAGGAAGTGAGGAGTGATCGCCGTGACCCAGTCGCCGGGCATCTGCCCGACCCTGGTCTACGAGGACGCCAAGGCCGCCGTCGGGCAGCTCACGGAGGCGTTCGGCTTCACCGTGCACGCGCTCTACGAGAACGAGGACGGCTCCGTCGCCCATGCCGAACTCACCTTCGGGAACGGCATGGTGATGCTGGGGAGCAGAGGCACGGGCAGTGAGTTCGACAAGGTGATGCGGGGCTCGGGCCCGGTGGGGGTCTTCGTCCATGTCGACGACGTGGACGGCCATCACGCCAGAGCGGTGGAGCACGGCGCGGAGATCGTGATGCCGCCGACCGACCAGGACTACGGCGCCCGGGACTACATGGCCCGGGACCGCGAGGGGAACGTCTGGAGCTTCGGCACGTACACCCCGGGGGCGGCGGAGTCGGCGTAGCCGCCCCCCCGGGGTGCGCGGTGGCGCGGGGTCAGACGCCGCCGGTGTGCACCTGGAAGGCGGCCCGGCGGACGGCCTTGGCGAGGGCGGGGTCCGGGTGGGCCGCCGCGAGGGCGACGAGCACCTGCACGGTGCGCGGGTGGCCGCCCGCGCGGACCTCCTCGATCAGGGCGGGCACGGTGCCCTGCACGGCGGAGTCCAGGTGGCGCAGGAGCAGCTGCGGCTCGCCGTGGTCGGCGACGGCGGCCGCGGTGTCGACCCAGAGCCAGGTGGCCTCCTCGCGGGTGAGGATCTCGGCCGCCTCCTCGGGGTCGGCTCCTTCGTACTCGGCGAGCCAGAGGAGGGCGTAGGGCCGCAGGGAGGGTTCGGCCGCGGCCGCGCGCACCTCGGGTTCGGCGGGGGCGCCGACGACCCGCAGGGCCTCGAAGGCGAGGCCGCGCAGCAGGGCGTCCTCGCCGCGGGCGACGGCGAGGAGTTCGGCGACCGCGCCGGCGACGGTACGGGCGGCGAGCCAGGCGCGGTACTCGGCCCGGGCGGGGCCGGGGGTGAGGCGGGCGCAGCCGCGGAGCATGTCCTCGGCGGACTGCTCGATGTTGCCCGCGGGACTCTGCGCGGCCACGCAGATCTGCTCCAGCTTGACCCAGACCGCCCAGTTCCCGAGGGGGGTGAGGGTGGCCTGGCCTCGGTCCAGGGTCAGCGCGCCGACGGAGGCGAGCCCGTCCAGGGCCCAGTCCAGGAGCACGGAGACGGGCACGTCCTCGACCGCGGGCTCCGGCGCGGCGAGCCCGTCCGGGGCGGGCAGCTCGCAGCGCTCCTCGCGCAGCTCGGCCACGCGCTGCTGGAGGAGGTCCAGCAGGGCGGGCTTGGGCACGGGCCCGGCGGAGAGCTGGAGGAGGGAGAGCACCTGGGGCACGGCCTCGACGACCTCGGCCACGCCGGTGGGCACCAGCTCCTCGGCGGCGGGGTGGGCCAGCGACCACGCGTCGAAGAGGGCGACCCAGCCGCGCAGGACCGCCATGTCGTCGCGGTCCCAGGCGCGCAGCCGCCAGCCGGGGCGGGCGGTCTCGCCGTGCATCTCGATGAGTCCGGCCAGCCGGGCGCGGTCCCAGCCCGCGCGCACCTCGTCCGGGGTCAGGTCCAGGGCTGCGGCGGCCCGCTGCCGCGCCTCGGGGAGGGAGCGGGCGGAGCCGGGCCCGCGTTCCACCGCCGCCCAGCGGGCGATCCGCACGGCGTCGGCGAGGACCGCGCGGGCCTGTCGGGCCAGCTCGGCGGGGGCGGGGGTGCCCTCGGGTGGACGGGTCGCCGGACGGGTGCGCCGGGTCGTCACGGCCCGTCGCGCCGTGGCCAGCGACCGCGGGCGGACAAGACGGAGTCTGGAGTTGCGCGCCAACTGCTCATCAGGCTTTCGGGACGTCACAGGGAGCAGTCTTCCCGCTGTCGGCCCGAAAGCCCAAACGGAGCCCCCCGAACCGCCCCGGGGGGCGCCGCGGGACCGGCCGGGGCCGGGGGCGGCGACGGCGGGAGCCCCAACTCGGGAGCCCGCGCGGTACGGCCCGGGCCGGGGAGGGCCCCGCCCGGGCACCGGCGGCGGACGCCGCGAACGCGGGAGCCCTTTCGCCCCGGCCCGGCGCCCGCGCCCGCGCCCGGGAGACCGTGCGAGACAGACCGGGCCCGGCGCTCACCCCGGGCCGCTGGAGGGCGAGCGCCCGCGCGTCGGAGCCCCTGCCGCACGTACCCGGCCCGGCGTCCGCCCGTTCCGGGTCGGCGAGTGAGCCGAAGGGGCGCGCGGGTGCCGAAAGGGAGGGCGCGCGCAGGCGCCGAGGAACGAGGTGCCGAGCACGGCCGACCGTCGGGACCCGCTGAAAGCGTCCCGGAGGCGAACCGAGCCCTCAAAAGAAGGGGCCCCGGAGGCGAACCGAGCCCCTAAAACAACGGCACCAGGAAGCGGCGGAGGGCCTCTTCGTAGGCGTGCGGGTCCGCGTTCCACATGGCGGTGTGCGGGGCGCCGGTCACCGTGTGGAGGGTGACGAGGTCGGGGCGGGCCGCGGCGAGGAGTTGGGAGGGCTCCCAGGGGGCGAGGGTGTCGTCCGGGCCGTGGAAGATCAGGGTCGGCACCCGGAGCGCGTCCGGGTCGGCGGCTTCCGCGAGCCGGTCGGCGTGCGGCCCGGTGCGGCCCTGGGCGGCGCGGACGGCGAGCGGGAGGAGGAGGGCCGGGGTGCCGTGCGCGGTGGCGAGGGCGCGCACGGTGGTGTCCCAGTCGAGGACCGGGGAGTCGAGGACGAGCCCGGCGACGCGGTCCCGCAGGCCGGAGCCGGCGGCCGCGTGGAGGGCCATGGCCGCGCCGCTGCCCCAGCCGTGGAGGACGACCCGTTCGGCGCCGTGGCGGACGGCGTGGCGGATGGCGGCGTCCAGGTCGCGCCATTCGGAGTCGCCGAGGCGGCTGAGGCCGTCCGGGGGGCGGGGTGCGCCGTGGTCGCCCCGGTAGGCGAGGTTGAGCACGGGGAGGCGGAGGGTGTGCAGGAGGGGCAGGACGTTCAGGGGGTGTTCCCGGGTGGCGCCGAGGCCGTGCACGGTGATGACCCAGGTGGAGCGGTGGCCGGGGACGAACCACGCGGGCAGGGCGCCGAGTTCGCCGGGGACGCGGACGTCGTGGTACGGGATGCCGAGCGCGGTCGCCGGGTCGCCGCTGTGGACCTGGGGGGTGAAGCGGACCCGGGCGCCGCTGTCGAGTCCGCCGCCGGTGACCCGTTCCAGGCGGCGGACGACGGTGTCGGCGGAGGCGGCGGCGCCGTCGAGGACGGGGCCGACCACGGCCCGGAGGCCGGAGCCGGCGAGGCCGTAGCGGCCGCGCCGCAGGGAGGCGAGGCTGCGGGTGAGGGTCACGGTGGTGGTGGCCGTCTGGTGGACGGTGAGCCGTGGTTCGCCGGGCAGGGGCCGTTTGGCGGGCACCTTGAGGGCGGCGGAGCTCGCGTAGCGGCCGGCAGCGACCGTGGCCGCGCCGACGCCGAACAGTGAGGAGACGGCCGCTGCCGTCGCTGTAGCCGGGCGCACCCGTCCAGTGTCCGCGGGCCGGGGGGCGGCTGCCAGTGGGCCGCGGCACCGGGGTGGCCGTCCCCTTCGCCGCAGCGCCCCGCCCCGTCAGCCCTTCTCTCCGCCGCCCGGCTGCCCGTAGCCGCGGAAGCGTTCCGCCGCCTCGGTGAGCTGGGCGGCGGAGAGGAGGGCGGGGGTGTGCCCGGGGACGGCGGCCGCGGTGAGCCAGAGGCGGCACATCCACTCCAGCTGGGCGGTGCGGTCGTACGCCTGGTCGAGGGTGTCGCCGTAGGCGACGGTGCCGTGGTTGCCGAGGAGGCAGGCGGTGCGGTCGCGCAGGGCGTCCGTCATGTTCCGGGCGAGGGCCTCGGTACCGTAGAGGGCGTAGGGCGCCACCCGGACCGGGCCGCCGAGGGCCGCCGCCATGTAGTGGACGGGCGGCAGTTCGGGGACGAGGACGGAGACGGCCGTCGCGTGGACGGCGTGGGTGTGGACCACCGCGCGGGCGTCCGTGCCGGTGTACACGGCCAGGTGGAGCGGGAGTTCGCTCGTGGGGGCCAGTTCGCCGAGGACCTGCCGGCCGGTGAGGTCGGTGGCGACGGTGTCGCCGGGCCCGAGCCGGTCGTAGGGGACCCCGCTGGGAGTGACGAGCACGAGGTCGCCGACGCGGACGGAGACGTTCCCGGAGGTGCCGACGACGAGTCCTTCGGCGGCGGTTCTGCGGGCGGTGGCGACGAGTTCGGCCCATGCGCCGGCGAGGGCGTCCCGCTCTGTGTGATCGGTCATGCGCCGATCCTGTCAGCGGGGTCCCGAGGGGCCCAGGGGCCGGCGCCGTGCGGGTCCGGGGCGGCCCGCTGCGACAGAGGGTGTTCGAGTGACTGCCCACCGAGGTCACGATCGCGGATCCGGCACAAGCGGAACCTCTTGACCCCACTTGCGGACACCACAGCGCCCGGCCCAGTTCATCTTCCGTTCACCCAGGTTGCCTACGGTCCACACGTCAATGACGTCAAACGATTGCCTGGGTAAATGGAACACATCACCTTGCTGCTCGCGATTGTGATCGTGACAGCTCTCGTGTTCGATTTCACGAACGGTTTCCACGACACCGCCAACGCGATGGCGACGACCATCTCGACCGGCGCGATGAAGCCCAAGACCGCGGTGGCCATGTCCGCCGTTCTGAACCTCGTCGGCGCGTTCCTGTCGGTGGAGGTCGCCAAGACGATCTCCAGCGGTCTGGTCGACGAATCAGGCATCTCCCCTGAAGTCATCTTCGCGGCGCTCGTCGGCGCCATCCTCTGGAACCTGCTGACCTGGCTCGTGGGTCTGCCGTCCAGCTCCTCCCACGCCCTGATGGGCGGCCTGATCGGCGCCACCGTCGCCTCGGTCGGCTTCTCCGCCGTCAACGGCGGCGTGGTGGTCACCAAGGTGCTGATCCCGGCCATCGCCGCGCCCCTCGTCGCCGGCATCGGCGCGATGATCGCCGCCCGGCTGACGTACAAGATCGGCAAGAACACCGACCAGAAGGCCACGGCCAAGGGCTACCGCGCCGGCCAGATCGCCTCCGCCGGCCTGGTCTCCCTGGCGCACGGCACCAACGACGCCCAGAAGACGATGGGCATCATCACCCTGGCCCTGGTCGCCGGGAACGTGCTCGCGCCGGGCTCCAACCCCCCGATGTGGGTCATCGTCTCCGCCGGTGTCGCGATCGCCCTCGGTACCTACCTCGGTGGCTGGCGCATCATCCGCACCATGGGCAAGGGCCTCACCGACCTCCAGCCGCAGCAGGGCTTCGCCGCCCAGACCAGCGCCGCGAGCGTCATCCTGGCCTCCTCCAACCTGGGCTTCTCCCTCTCCACCACGCACTCCTGCTCCGGCGCGGTGATGGGCGCGGGCCTCGGCCGCAAGGGCGGTGTGGTCCGCTGGTCGACCGCGACCCGGATGTTCGTCGCCTGGGGTCTGACCCTGCCGGCCGCCGGTCTGGTCGCCGCCCTCTCCGAGTTCGTCACCAAGCAGGGTGACTGGGGCGTCGCCGTCGTCGCGGTCTTCCTCGTCGCCTCCTCGCTGGCGATCTGGATCGTCTCCCGCCGCCAGGTGGTCGACCACACCAACGTCAATGACACCGAGGCCCCCGGCGCCGAGGGCGCGGAGGGTTCCGAGGAGCCCGCGGGCGTCGTCACCACCGCCATCGCGGCCGTCACCCCGCCGCCGGCCGGTGAGCTCAGGACCACCGTCCCGGCCCCCGCCGAGACCGAGCCGGCCCGACCGGCCGCGGTGTAAGGAAGCAGCAACATGAAGATCGACTGGGTAGCCCTCGGCTCCGTTTTCGGCGTGAGCCTCGTCGCCACCGTGGCCCTGGTGGGCCTGTTCACCCTCGGCATCATCGGCCTCACCAAGGGCGAGGCCGCCACGCGGTCCGGCGGCAGCGCCGTGATGGCCCGCACGGGTGCGTACGCCTGCTTCGCGCTCTGCGCGGTGGCCGTCGCGTACGGGATCTTTCTGATCGTCGACTGATCCGTCCGCCGACCGATCCGTCACCGGCACGGGCCGGGTACCGCCACTGGGCGGTGCCCGGCCCGCCGTCGTGTCCGTGGGCCCGCCCGCGTGGGGGCGCCGCGCGAGCCATCGGGGTGGCCCTCGTGTGGGCCTCGGCACACTGTCCCGCCGCAGGTCAAGGGTGAGTTGACGGGCGTGGGCGGGCGTGGTGGACTGCCGGGGCCATACGGCGGCAGAAGAGGAAGTCCGGTGAGAATCCGGCGCGGTCCCGCCACTGTCACCCGGAGTCCGGGGAGCCAGGAACTCTTGCCGCCGTTCACGTCGAACCAGGGCGCGGACCCTGAGTGAGGACTCTGCGTCATGCCTGGCCGCGGCCCTGCCCTGCCGTCCGGACCCCCTCCCCGGGGCGCCGACCGCACGCGCGGCGGCCGGATCTTCGCCTGCGGCGCCGCCGCGGGGCTCCTCGGGGACCTGCTCGTCGGTGATCCGCGCACCGGGCACCCGGTGGCCGCGTTCGGACGGGCGGCCGCCGCCGTCGAGGGCGTGCTGTGGCGCGACGACCGCGCCCGGGGCGCCCTGCACACGCTGGTGTGCGCCGGGGGCGCGACCGCCGCCGGGCTGCTCGCCGCGCGCGCCGTGCGCCGCTCCCCCGCCGCCGCCACCGCCCTGACCGCGGCCGCCACCTGGGCCGTCGTCGGCGGGACCACCCTGGGCCGGGAGGCCCGCGCCGTCCGGGCCGCGCTGGAGGCCGGGGACGTCGAGGCGGCGCGGGCGCGGCTGCCGCATCTGTGCGGGCGGGACCCGCAGGCGCTGGACGCGGACGGGATCGCGCGCGCCGTCGTGGAGTCCGTCGCCGAGAACACCTCGGACGCGGTCGTCGGCGCCCTGGTGTGGGGCGCGGTCGCCGGTGTGCCCGGGCTGCTGGGATTCCGCGCGGTCAACACCCTGGACGCGATGGTCGGGCACCGCTCGCCACGCCATCTGCGCTACGGCTGGGCCTCGGCCCGGCTGGACGATGTGGCGGGCTGGCCGGGTGCCCGGCTGACCGCCGTGCTCGCCGCCCTCGCCGGTCCCGATCCGCGGGGCGCGGTGCGCGCCTGGCGGGCCGACGCGGCCGGGCACCCGAGCCCCAACGCGGGCCCGGTGGAGGCGTCGTTCGCGGGGGCGCTCGGCGTACGGCTGGGCGGGACGCTGGCGTACGGGGGGCGGGTCGAGCACCGGCCGGTGCTCAACGGGGGCGGCCGGGCGGTGGAGTCGGCGGACATCGAGCGGGCGGTGCGGCTGTCGCGCCGGGTGGGCACGCTCTCGCTGGTGGTGTGCGCGGGCGCGCGGCTGGCGGCGGGGGCGCTCGGCAGGGGCCGGGCGGCGACAGGCAGGGGGAGGCCGGCATGAGCGGTGGGGGGCTGCTGGTCGCGGGGACGACCTCGGACGCCGGGAAGAGCGTGGTGACCGCCGGGATCTGCCGGTGGCTGGTCCGGCAGGGCGTGAAGGTGGCCCCGTTCAAGGGCCAGAACATGTCGCTGAACTCCTTCGTGACGCGGGAGGGTGCGGAGATCGGGCGGGCGCAGGCGATGCAGGCGCAGGCCGCCCGCGTCGAGCCGACCGCGCAGATGAACCCGGTACTGCTCAAGCCGGGCGGCGACCGGTCCAGCCAGGTCGTGCTGCTGGGCCGCCCGATCGGCGAGATGAGCGCCCGCGGCTACCACGGCAACCGCCAACGCGACCTGTTCGAACCGGTGATGGCCTGCCTGGAGGAGCTGCGGAGCACGTACGACGCGGTGATCTGCGAGGGCGCCGGCAGTCCGGCGGAGATCAATCTGCGGCGGACGGACATCGTCAACATGGGGGTCGCCCGGGCGGCCCGGCTGCCGGTGCTGGTGGTCGGGGACATCGACCGGGGCGGGGTGTTCGCGCAGTTCTTCGGGACGACGGCGCTGCTGGCGCCGGAGGACCAGGAGCTGGTGGCCGGCTATCTCGTCAACAAGTTCCGGGGGGACGTCTCCCTGCTGGAGCCGGGTCTCGACATGCTGCTCGGGCTCACCGGGCGGCGCACCTACGGGGTGCTGCCGTTCGCGCACGGGCTCGGCATCGACGAGGAGGACGGTCTGCGGGTGTCCCTGCGCGGGAGTGTGCGGGAGTCGGTGGTCGCGCCGCCGGTCGGCGAGGAGCTGCTGCGGGTCGCGGTGTGCGCGGTGCCGCTGATGTCCAACTTCACGGACGTGGACGCGCTGGCGGCCGAACCGGGCGTGGTGGTGCGCTTCGTGGACCGGCCCGAGGAACTGGCGGACGCGGACCTGGTGGTGGTGCCCGGCACCCGCGGCACGGTCCGGGCGCTGGAGTGGCTGCGGGCCCGGGGCCTGGCGGACGCGCTGGCGCGGCGGGCCGCCGAGGGCCGGCCGGTGCTCGGGATCTGCGGCGGCTTCCAGGTCCTCGGCGAGCACATCGAGGACGAGGTGGAGTCGCGGGCCGGGTCGGTCGATGGCCTCGGACTGCTGCCCGTGCGGGTGCGGTTCGCCCGGGAGAAGACCCTCGCCCGGCCGTCCGGGGAGGCCCTCGGCGAACGCGTGGACGGCTACGAGATCCACCACGGTGTGGCGGAGGTGCTGGGCGGGGAGCCGTTCCTGGACGGCTGCCGCACGGGGGCCGTGTGGGGCACCCACTGGCACGGCTCGCTGGAGAGCGACGGCTTCCGGCGGGCGTTTCTGCGGCGGGTCGCCGCGCAGGCGGGGCGGCGGTTCGTGCCCGCCCCGGACACCTGCTTCGGCGCGCTGCGCGAGGAGCAGCTCGACCGGCTGGGCGATCTGGTCGAGGAGCACGCGGACACCGGCGCGCTGCTGCGGCTGATCGAGCAGGGGCCGCCGGCCGGGCTGCCGTTCGTGCCGCCGGGTGCGCCGTGAGCGGCGCCCGGAGCGCCGGGAGCGCCACGGGGCCGGGCGAACCCGTGCCCGCCGGCCCGCCACCGGACGGTGTGGGCGCACCGTCACCGGACCGCCCGAGTGCACCGGACCGCCCGAGTGCACCGAGCCGCCCGAGTGCGCCGTCACCGGACCGCCCGAGCGATCCGTCACCGAACTGCCCGAGCGAACTGAAGGAGTGGTCATGAGCACCCGGTACCCGTTCACCGCGGTCGTCGGGATGGACGATCTGCGGCTGGCGCTGCTGCTCAACGCCGTCAGCCCGGCGGTGGGCGGTGTGCTGGTCCGCGGCGAGAAGGGCACGGCCAAGAGCACCGCCGTGCGCGCTCTCGCGGATCTGCTGCCCGAGGTCGCGGTGGTGGCCGGCTGCCGGTTCTCCTGCGCCCCGGACGCCCCCGACCCGGCCTGCCCCGACGGCCCGCACGAGGACGCGGCCCCGGCGTCCCGGCCCGCGCGGATGGTCGAACTGCCCGTCGGCGCCTCGGAGGACCGGCTGGTGGGCGCCCTCGACATCGAACGCGCCCTCGCGGAGGGCGTGAAGGCCTTCGAGCCGGGTCTGCTCGCGGACGCGCACCGGGGCATCCTCTACGTGGACGAGGTGAACCTCCTCCACGACCATCTGGTCGACCTGATGCTGGACGCGGCCGCGATGGGCGCCTCGTACGTCGAGCGGGAGGGCGTCTCGGTGCGGCACGCCTCGCGGTTCCTGCTGGTCGGGACGATGAACCCGGAGGAGGGCGAGCTGCGGCCGCAGCTGCTGGACCGGTTCGGCCTCACCGTGGAGGTGGCCGCCTCCCGGGACCCGGAGCAGCGGGTGGAGGTCGTCCGGCGGCGGCTGGCGTACGACGACGACCCGGCGGCCTTCGCGGCGCGCTGGGCGGACGCGGAGGCGGCGCTGCGGGGGAGGGTCACGGCCGCGCGGGCCCTGCTGCCCCGGGTGGCCCTCGGCGATGTGGCGCTCCGTCAGATCGCGGCCACCTGTGCCGCGTTCGAGGTGGACGGCATGCGGGCGGACATCGTGATGGCCCGGACCGCGACCGCGCTGGCCGCGTGGGCCGGGCGGGAGGAGGTCGCCGAGGAGGACGTCCGGCAGGCGGCCCTGCTGGCGCTCCCGCACCGCCGCCGCCGCAACCCCTTCGACGCGCCGGGGCTGGACGAGACCAAACTCGACGAGACCCTGGACGAGTTCGGCGGCGACGACGACCCGGAGCCCGATCCCGACCCGGAGCCGGACGGTCCCGGCCCCGACGGCGGTGGCGGCGGTGTGCCCCCGCAGGGCCCCGGCCCCGGCGACGCCCCGGATGCGGCCCCCGAGGACACCGCGCCCCCGGAGGAGTCCGGGCCCCGACCGGACGCCCCCGAGCCCCAGGGCGCTCCCGCCGCCGCCCCGCGCGGCGCGGGCGAGCAGCAGCCGGTGCGCGCCGCCGAGCCGTACCGGACGCGGATGCTGAGCGTCCCCGGGCTCGGCGAGGGCGCGGCGGGGCGCAGGTCCCGGGCGCGCACCGAGCACGGCCGCACCACCGGCGCGCGCCGCCCGCGCGGCGGGCTGACCAAGCTCCACCTCGCCGCCACCGTGCAGGCCGCCGCGCCGCACCAGCGGGCGCGCGGCCGCAGCGGCGCGGGCCTGGTGGTCCGCCGGGACGATCTGCGCCAGGCGGTCCGCGAGGGCCGGGAAGGCAATCTGGTCCTGTTCGTGGTGGACGCCTCCGGTTCCATGGCGGCCCGGCAGCGGATGGGCGCGGTCAAGGGCGCGGTGCTGTCGCTGCTGCTCGACGCGTACCAGCGCCGGGACAAGGTCGGCCTGATCACCTTCCGGGGGCGGGACGCGGAGCTGGCGCTGCCGCCGACCTCCTCGGTGGACGCGGCGGCGGCCCGGCTGGAGTCCCTGCCGACCGGCGGGCGCACCCCGCTCGCCGAGGGGCTGCTGAAGGCGCACGAGACCCTGCGGGTGGAGCGGCTGCGCGACCCCTCGCGGCGTCCGCTGCTCGTGGTCGTCACCGACGGCCGGGCGACCGGGGCGGGGGACGCGTACGGTCTGGCGCTGCGCGCGGCGCGGCTGCACGCGGCCGAGGGGACCGCCGCCGTGGTGGTGGACTGCGAGTCGGGGTTCGTGCGCCTCGGTCTGGCCGGCACCCTCGCCGCCGAACTCGGCGGCACCGCCGTCACCCTGGACGAGCTGCGGGCCGACGCGCTCGCCGGGCTCGTCAAGCACGTCCGTGAGGACCGTACCGACACCGCCCCGAGGAGGGCCGCGTAATGCCCAAGGGACAGCCGTCCGTCGTGCCCGACGACGGGCTCACCACGCGTCAGCGCCGCAACCGGCCGCTGGTGTTCGTGCACACCGGGATCGGCAAGGGGAAGTCCACGGCCGCGTTCGGGCTGGCGCTGCGGGCGTGGAACCAGGGCTGGCCGGTCGGGGTGTTCCAGTTCGTGAAGTCGGCCAAGTGGAAGGTCGGCGAGGAGAACGCGCTCAAGGTGCTCGGCGCGAGCGGGCAGGGCGGCACGGTCGCCTGGCACAAGATGGGCGAGGGCTGGTCCTGGATCCAGCGGGAGCCCGCCGAGGGCGAGCAGAGCAACGAGGACAAGGCCCGGGAGGGCTGGGAGCAGGTCAAGCGGGACCTGGCGGCCGAGACGCACAAGCTGTACGTGCTGGACGAGTTCGCCTATCCGCTGCACTGGGGCTGGATCGACACCGACGAGGTGATCGAGGTGCTGCGCGCCCGGCCGGGCACCCAGCATGTGGTGATCACCGGGCGGAACGCGCCGCGGAAGCTGGTGGACTTCGCGGACCTGGTCACCGACATGTCCAAGGTCAAGCACCCGATGGACACCGGCCAGAAGGGCCAGCGGGGCATCGAGTGGTAGCACGTCTCGTCATCGCCGCGCCGTCCTCCGGGGCTGGCAAGACCACGGTCGCGACCGGGCTGATGGCCGCGTTCGCCGACCGGGGTCTCGCGGTGTCCCCGCACAAGGTCGGCCCGGACTACATCGACCCCGGCTACCACGCGCTGGCCACCGGGCGGCCGGGCCGGAACCTGGACGCGTACCTCTGCGGCACGGACCTGGTCGGGCCGCTGTTCGCGCACGGCGCGCGCGGCTGCGAACTGGCCGTGGTCGAAGGCGTGATGGGCCTGTACGACGGGGCCGCCGGGCAGGGGGAGCTGGCGTCCACCGCGCAGGTGGCGAAGCTGCTGCGCGCCCCGGTGGTGCTGGTGGTGGACGCCTCCTCGCAGTCCCGGTCGGTGGCCGCGCTGGTGCACGGCTTCGCCTCCTGGGACCCGGAGGTGCGGATCGGCGGGGTGATCCTCAACAAGGTCGCCACCGACCGGCACGAGCATCTGCTGCGGGAGGCGCTGGGCGGGTCGGGCGTGCCCGTGCTGGGCGTACTGCGGCGGGCACCCGCCGTGGCGACGCCCTCACGGCATCTGGGCCTCGTCCCGGTCGCCGAGCGGCGGGCGGAGGCGGTCGACGCGGTGCGGGCGCAGGCGGAGCAGGTGCGGCAGGGCTGCGACCTGGACGCGCTGCTGGCGCTGGCCCGGTCGGCGCCGGAGCTGCCGGACGCGCCGTGGGAGGCGGGGGCGGCCCTCGCTGCGGAGGGTTCGGCGCGGGGCGGGCCGGGCGAGCCGGGCGGGCCCGGCGGGGCGCTCGCGGCGGGGGGTCTTCCGCCCGGCGGGGAGCGGCCGGTGGTCGCCGTGGCCGGCGGGGCGCTCGCGGCGGGGGTACTTCCGCCCGGCGGGGAGCGGCCGGTGGTCGCCGTGGCGGGCGGGGCCGCGTTCACCTTCTCGTACGCGGAGCACGTCGAACTGCTGGTGGCGGCCGGGGCGGAGGTCGTGCCCTTCGACCCGCTGCACGAGGAGGACCTGCCGGCCGGGACCCGGGGTCTGGTGATCGGCGGCGGGTTCCCGGAGGTGTACGCGCCGGAGCTGTCGGCGAACGAGCCGCTGCGCAAGGCGGTCGCGGCGCTCGCCGAGTCGGGGGCGCCGGTGGCGGCGGAGTGCGCGGGTCTGCTGTATCTGGCGCGTTCCCTGGACGGGAAGCCCATGTGCGGGGTCCTGGACGCCGACGCCCGGATGACCGGGCGGCTCACCCTGGGCTACCGGGAGGCCGTCGCGATCGCGGACAGCCCGCTGGCGGCGGCCGGGACACGGCTGCGGGGGCACGAGTTCCACCGGACGGTGCTGGAGCCGGGCGCGGGTCCGGTGCCCGCGTGGGGGATGGTCCGTCCCGAACGCCGGGTGGAGGGCTGGGCGCGGGGCGGGGTGCACGCGAGCTATCTGCACACGCACTGGGCCTCGCGCCCGGGGGTGGCCGCCCGGTTCACGGCGGCCTGCGCGGCCGTCCGCCCGGTGCGGTGAGCGCACCCGGCCGGGGCTCATTCGGCGTGACCGCGCGGGTCGTGGGCTCACTCGGCGAGGCCCACCACCAGCCAGACGAAGGCCACTCCCCCGACGGTGCACAGCAGGGTGGACCGGGCCGGGTGGTCGTGGTGGGCCTCGGGCAGGATCTCGGCGGCGGCCAGGTAGAGCAGCGCGCCGCCGAAGAACCCGAGGTAGCTGCCGAGGAGTTCGGCGGGGAGCGTGAACAGCAGGGTGGACGCGGCCCCGACGACGGGCGCCAGCGCGGCGGCGACCAGCATCAGCAGGGCGCGGCGGCGGGTGTTCCCGTACAGGCTGGTGAGGGTGTACGTGTTGAAGCCGTCGGCGAAGTCGTGGGTGACGACGGCGAGGGCGACGGTGGCGCCCATCCCGCCGTCGACCTGGAAGGCGGCGCCGATGGCGATGCCGTCCATCAGGCTGTGGGTCACCATCGCGGCGGCGGCCGTCATCCCCACCTGCGGCACCCGGTGCTCCCCGCCGTGGGCCGCGTGGCGGACGGCGAGGAGGCGTTCCACGAGGTGGGCGAGGAGGAAGCCGCCGACGAAGAGGAGCAGCGCCTGCGGGACGCCGAACACGGGGCGGCCCGCCGACTCCAGTGCCTCCGGCAGGAGTTCGAGCCCGACGACGCCGAGCATCAGCCCGCCCGCGAGGCCGAACACGAGGTGCCGGCGGTCGGTGACGCGATGCGCCATCCAGCCGCCGAACAGCGTCATCAGGAACGCGCCGAGCGCGACGAACACGGCCATGGGGCTTGCCTAGCCCATCGACCGGGCCGGGTGCGACCCGCGCCCACCGCGGTTCACCCGGTTGCGCGTTCCCCACGCCGGGGGGTGGGTTCCGGGCCGCCGCCCGGGCCCGCACCCGGCGCGGCCGGGCGGGGCTCCGGCGCGGGCTCCCCCGCAGCCGGGCGGCGCCCCGCCTCGGCGGGGGCGGGCCCTATCGGGCCGGGCACATCAGGTGGTTCGGCGGCCTGGCCCCGTCCCGCCGTACCCGGCCGGGGCCAGGCGGGTTCCCCTGCGGCCGGGGCGGGTCCCGGCTCGGCCGCGCCGGCCCTTTCGGCGGGCATGGCCACGACCGGCACGGTCGGCCGAGACCGGGCAAGTCCCCCGGCGGCCGGGCCGGGTCCCGGCTCGGCCGCGCCGGCCCTTTCAGCGGGCATGGCCACGACCGGCACGGTCGGCCAAGACCAGGCAAGCCCCCCGGCGGCCGGGGCGGGTGTCGACGGTCCGCGGGACCTGGTGGTCGGGGTCGGGGCATCACGGGGCGTGGTGGCCTCGGATGTGCTCGCGCTGATCGGGGCGGCGCTGGACGGGGCCGGGCTGGACGCGGCCCGGGTCGGGGCGCTGGCGACGCTCGACAGCCGCGCGACGGAGGTGGGGCTCGTCGAGGCCGCGCGACGGCTCGGGGTGCCGTTGGTGGGCCGGAGCGCCGCCGAGCTGGCCGCCGTACCCGTACCCGGCGGGTCCGCGCGGGTGCTCGCCGCCGTGGGCACGCCCTCGGTCGCCGAGGCGGCCGCGCTCGCGGGCGGCGGGACGCTGCTGGTGCCCAAGCAGGTGTCCCGGCCGGCGGGCCGGCGGCCCGGTGTGACGTGTGCCATCGCACGGACCGGATCCCGCCCGCCCGTGACCTCTGCCGGTATCGGACCGCAGGCGACATGATGGCCGTCGTGTGTTCTTCGACCCCCCACATACCGAGGAGACCCACCGTGTCCCGTCCTCCCCTCCCCCTGCGCGGGCGCCATGTACACGAGTTCTGAGCACGACGACCGCGCCGCACTGCCCGAGCGGCCCGCGAGCGGGCACGATCTGCGTCACCACGGGGACGCCGAGGTCCGCGACGGCGCCCCCGGCCTCGTCGACCTCGCCGTCAATGTGCGCGCCGGGACCCCGCCGCACTGGCTGCGGGAGCACATAGCCGACGCCCTCGGCTCGCTGGCCGCGTACCCGGACGGCCGGGCGGCGCGGGCCGCCGTCGCCCGGCGGCACGGGCTGCCGGTGAACCGGGTGCTGCTCACCGCGGGCGCGGCGGAGGCGTTCGTGCTGCTGGCCCGTGCCCTGCGGGTGCGCCGGCCGGTGGTGGTGCACCCGCAGTTCACCGAGCCGGAGGCCGCGCTGCGGGACGCCGGGCACGAGGTCGGGCGGGTGCTGCTGCGCGAGGCGGACGGCTTCCGGCTGGATCCGGCCGCGGTGCCGGAGGCGGCGGACCTGGTGGTGATCGGCAACCCGACCAATCCCACCTCGGTGCTCCACCCTGCGGACCGGATCGCCGAACTGGCCCGCCCCGGGCGGCTGCTGGTGGTGGACGAGGCGTTCATGGACGCCGTCCCGGGCGAGGTGGCGGCCCTGGCCGGGCGGACGGACGTACCGGGGCTGGTGGTGCTGCGCAGCCTCACCAAGACCTGGGGTCTGGCGGGGCTGCGGATCGGCTATGTCCTCGCGGAGCCGGGCACGATCGCGGCGCTGGAGCGGGCGCAGCCGCTGTGGCCGGTCTCCACGCCGGCCCTGGCCGCCGCCGAGGCGTGCATGGGCGCGGCGGCGCTGGCGGAGGCCGCGGGCGCGGCGGAGCGGATCGCGGCGGACCGGGCCCATCTGCTGGCGGGGCTGGCCGAGTTCGACGAGGTCCGCGCGGTGGAGGCGGCGGCGGGGCCGTTCGTGCTGGTCCGGGTGCGCCGGGCGCGCGAGGTGCGGGAACGGCTGCGCGGGCTGGGGTTCGCGGCCCGGCGCGGGGACACGTTCCCGGGTCTGGACGGCGAGTGGCTGCGGCTGGCGGTCCGGGACCGGGCGACGACGAATCGTTTCCTTCAGGCGCTGGACCAGGCGCTGACGGCGGTGGGCTGACGCCCCTCCGCTGACACCTCGGGCCGGCACGCGGCCGGCCGGGCCCTCCCCCCCTCGGTGGGCCCGGCCGACCGGTGGTCAGCCAGTCGTGGTCGGCCGGTGGTCAGCCCTGGTCGCCCGCGCGGCGCCGGGAGATCACGAGCGCCGCCGCGCCGCCGACCAGCAGCAGCCCCGCGCCGCCCGCGATGTACGGGGTGGCCGAGCTGCCGCCCGTCGCGGCGAGGTTCTCCTGCGGCTCCTCGGCCGACTGCGCCGCGATGTTCTTCTCCGGGGCCTTCGACGGCTCCTCCTCGCCGGGCTCCTCGGGGGCCGGCTCGGCGGGCTTCTCCTCCGTCGGCTTCTCCTCGGCCGGCTTCTCGGGCGCCTTCGGCGACTCGCAGGTGGCCTCGACGAGGGTGATCTCGCCGTCGACCTCGGCGACGTTGAGGTCCAGCGGGTTGACGGAGACCTTGAGCTGGAGGGCGGTCGCGGCGGCCATGGTGGAGGTGGTGCTCGTCCGGGACACGTCCAGGGTCACCTTGCCGACCTTGGGCACGTCCACGACGGTGGGCCCGCCCGAGGAGAGGGTGACCTTCTTGCCGAGGACCTTCACATGGCCGAGCAGGTTGGACTTCGCGGTGGGCTGCTCGCCCGCCACGCAGACCGCCTCGGAGGTGACCTGCTCCACCTCCACCAGGGAGAGCAGCGGAAGGCCGGGGACATGCACCCGGGCCTTGACCAGTTTGCTGGACGCCTCCGCCCTGCCCTCCTCGACGGTCGCCGCCGAGGTGGCCACGTCGGCCCGCAGGACCTTGACCGGCTTGCCCTTCTCCACGCCGTCCAGGGTCACGGTGAGCGCGGTCTTCTCGGCGCTCGCGGGGGCCTGCACCTCGTTGAGGGTGGCCTTCAGGGGGACGTGGACCGACTTGTTGAGCAGGCCGACGTCGAGACCGGCCCGGAGGACGACCGCGGTCGCCTTCCCTTCGCCGCCGGTGGCGTGCGCGGGCGCGGCCAGCGCGAGGGGCCCCGCGACCAGGGCGGCGGCGGCCGTCGCCGCCGCGGCCCGGCGGGCGGACGTCCGGGCAGGCGTGCGGAAGGTGTTGCTGTTCACGGTGGTGGAACCCCCACAGGAGACATGGCGTCGCCGGGCCGCCCGCGGGGACACGCGGGCGGTCGTCCGGGCGACCAAGACACCGGAATCTTTACGCACGGAGAGTGAACGCACAGACACCTGAGGTCAGTTCACTCCAAAGGGGGGTTTCCGTGCCTGTATTCGATTCCCGTGGCACGTGCGTTCGCGCCCGTCTCCCCCGTCACCCGGCCGGGGAGGTGCGCCCGGCGTGACCAGGGGCGCATCCGGTTCGCGGGCCGGAAGTGCTCCAACGAGCCGCGCGGGCCCCGGGTCACGTTCGGTCAACCCGGCGCACACCCACCCGGCGCGGCCCAGGCCGACCGGGCCGCGCCACGGCCGGGTCGGCGCCCGCGGAGACGGGCCCGCCCGCCTCAGAAAGTGTTGGGTAATTGATCAACTGCTGCTTGTAGTCGACGGTGGTGATCTTCGCGGTCTGAGAGTTCGCGAAGATCACCGTC
>NZ_JBEXXN010000071.1:0-32247 GCF_040630445.1 Streptomyces sp. NPDC005805 | reverse complement strand
TACCCCCCTGGTCGGACACTCTTTCCCGTCACGACGCTGTTCCGATCTCCGGCCCCGGCGGGCGTTCCCGGCGGGCGTTCCCGGCGGGCGTTCCCGGCGGGCGTTCCCGGCGGGCGTTCCCGGCGGGCGTTCCCGGGCGGGCGTTCCCGGGTCCGGCGGGTCCCCGGCGGGCGTTTCCGGGTCCGGCGGGGCGGCGCGCGGTCATGCTTGACCTTGACACCGTGTGAAGCCGTGCACTGGGAGACGTCATGTTCACCATCGGAGACTTCGCCCGGCACGGCCGCGTATCGGCCCGGATGCTGCGCCACTACGACGCCATCGGGCTGCTGCGCCCCGAGCGCACCGACCCTGTCACCGGCTACCGCCACTACTCCGCGGCCCAGCTCGACCGGCTCAACCGGATCGTCGCCCTCAAGGATCTCGGCTTCACGCTCCAGCAGGTGCGGCGGATTCTGGAGGACCGGCTCGGTCCGGAGGAGCTGCGCGGGATGCTGCTGCTGCGACGGGCGGAGCTGGAGGAGTCGATGACCGCGGCGGCCGCCCGGCTGGCGCAGGTCGAGGCGAGGCTCCGGTCCATCGAGAGCGAGGGACACATGCCCGGCCAGGACGTCATGGTCAAGAGCCTTCCGGCGGTGCGCGTCGCGGAACTGTCCGCGACCGCCGCCAGCTACGACCCCCGGCACATCGGCCCGGTGATCGGGCCGCTGTACGAGCAGCTCTTCGGCCGCCTGTCGGCCGAGGGCGTCACCACGACCGGCCCCGGCATCGCGTACTACGAGGACGCCCCGAGCGGTGACGGGTCGGTCCTGGTGCACGCCGGCTGCCAGGTCGCCCCGGACCAGGAGGCGGGCGAGGGCTTCGCCGTCGCCGACCTCCCGGCCGTGGAGCGCGCGGCCACCATCGTGCACCGCGGGCCGATGGACGGGGTCCTCGCCACCGAGCAGACCCTGGCCCGCTGGGTCGACGCGGGCGGGGACCGCTCGGCGGGGTACGCCCGCGAGGTCTATCTGGAGGTCCCCGACGACCGGGAGCAGTGGGTGACCGAGCTCCAGCAGCCGCTGGTCTGAGGGTCCGTCACGGTCCGGGTCCGGGGGGCGGCCCGGACCTGGGCCATGATGGGGGGATGCGCGCTGCCCGGCTGATCAAGATGGTGCTGCTGCTGCAGGCGAGGCCCGCCATGACGGGCGCCGAGCTGGCCCGTGAGCTGGAGGTGTCCGAGCGGACCGTCACCCGGGACGCGGCCGCCCTGTCCGAGGCCGGCATCCCCGTCTACGCGGACCGGGGCCGGGCGGGCGGGTACCGGCTCGTCGGCGGCTACCGCACCGGTCTGACGGGCCTGGGCCGGGACGAGGCGGAGGCCCTGTTCCTGTCCGGACTGCCGGGCGCGCTGCGGGACATGGGCCTCCAGGACGCGGCGTCCGCCGCCCGCCTCAAGGTGGCGGCCGCCCTGCTGCCCTCCCTGCGCGACGCCCCGGAGTCGGCGGCGCAGCGCTTCCATCTGGACGCGCCCGGCTGGTACCAGGAGCCCCGCACCCCCGAGGCGCTGCCGCCGGTCGCGGAGGCGGTGTGGGCGGACCGCCGGATCCGGGCGGGCTACCGCCGCCGGGACACCGAGGTCGAACGGGAGCTGGAGCCGTACGGGCTCGTGCTGAAGGCCGGAGTCTGGTACCTGTGCGCCCGGGTGGACGGAGTGTTCCGGGTGTACCGGATCGACCGGTTCACCCGGGTCGAGCCCGCGGGGACCGCCTTCGACCGCGACGAGACCTTCGATCTGCCCGCGTTCTGGGCGGAGCGCGCGGCCGGGTTCGCGCGCTCCCTGCTGCGGGCCGAGGTGGTGGTGCGGCTGACGGAGGCGGGCGCGGCCCGGCTGCCGTACGTCACGGACCGGGCGGCGGCGACCGAGGCCCTGGCCGCCGCGCCCCCGCCGGACGCCGAGGGCCGGGTGACGGCCGTGCTCCCGGTCGAGTCCCCGGACGTGGCGTACTCCCAGTTGCTCTCCCTCGGCCCGGAGGCGGAGGTCCTGGAACCGGCCGATCTGCGGGAACGCTTCGCGGCGGCGGCGCGGGCCCTGCACGCCCGCTACGGCTGACCCGCGCCCGCCGCGCCGGGCCGGGCCGGGCCGGTCCTACCGGTGGTCCTCGACGGACGGGGAGCCGCCCGCCCGCTCGGCCAGGAGGTAGCCCCAGACGTCCGGGCGGCTGCCGTCCGCGTCCGTCACTCCGTACTCCCGCGCGAGGCGGCCGCTGTCCAGGGAGAGGCCGTTCCAGCGGGCCCGGTCCGGGTCGGCGGCGAGGGCGGCGACCCCGCGGCCGAGGTAGACGGGCGACTCGGAGAGCGCCCAGTGCCGCTGCTTGTCGATGCCGTCCCGCCAGTTCTCCTCGGTCAGCCCGAAGTGGTCGAGCATCTCCTCGGAGCGCAGGAACCCGGGGGTGACGGCGACGGCGGTCGCGCCCACCCCCTTCAGTTCCTCGCCGAGGGTGAAGGCCATCCGCAGCGGGGCGTTCTTGGCCAGGTCGTAGTAGAAGTTCTCCCGGAGGCCCCGGTTGGTCTCGGCCGTGCCGTCGGTGACCTCGACGACCAGTCCGCCCGGGTTCCGCACCAGCAGGGGCAGGGCGATGCTGCTGGTGATGATGTGGGTGCGCACCCCGAGGTCGATCATCCGCAGTCCGCGGTCGAGGTCGACGTCCCACATCCGGGTGTCGAAGTCGAGCAGCGGGTTCCCGCCCCAGACGTCGTTGACGAGGATGTCGAGCCGGCCGTGGTCGCGGTCGATCCGCTCGACGAGGGACCGGACCTGCCCGGGCTCCAGATGGTCGGTGGGGACGGCGATGCCCTCCCCGCCCGCCGCGGTGACCAGCTCGGCGGTCTCCTCGATGGTCTCGGTGGGCCGGCCCAGTTCGCTGGTGTGCTCACGGGTGGTGCGGCCGGTGGCGTAGACCGTCGCCCCGGCCGCGCCGAGCTGTACGGCGATGGCCCGCCCGGCGCCCCGGGTGGCGCCCGCGACCAGGGCGATCCGCCCGGCGAGCGGGCGGCCGGCGGGGGCGGGGGTGTCGTTCTCGTTCGTCGTCATACCGCGAACGTGCCACGGAAACCGGACATCTTCTGTCGGCATTGCGGGGCGGTGGCGGGGACGACCGCACGGACGGCCGAACGGGCCGTGTCCCGCCGTGGCTCCGCGTGCGCGGCCACCCGCCGGGGCCGATGCTTGTCCCGTGATGGACGAGACGGAGTTCTGGGAGATCGTGGACGCCACCCGCGAGGCCGCCGGCGGCGACCCCGAGGACCACGCCGACCTGCTCGCCGAACGGCTGCTCCAGCTCGACCCGGACTCCGTGCTGGACTTCGCCCGCCACTTCGAGGCGCGCTGCAACCGCGCGTACACCTGGGACCTGCGGGCCGCCGCGGCCGTGCTGCTGGGCGGCGCGGAGGGCGCGGGCGAGGAGGACTTCGACGGCTTCCGCTGCTGGCTCATCGGCCAGGGCCGGGAGGTCTTCGAGGGCGCGGTGCACGACGCCGACTCCCTCGCCGAACTGCTGGACGACTTCGACGAGGACGTGGACGGCGACGGTGAGGAGCTGGGCTACGCGGCCGACGACGCGTACGAGCGACTGACCGGCCTCGACGCACCGGACCTCGGCATTCCGCTCCAGCCGGGCGAGCCCGCGGGCACCCCCCTCGACCTCACCGACGAGGAGGCCCTGGCCCGCCGGGTGCCCGCGCTGTACGAGCGCTTCGGGCCCGGCGGCACGGGCGGCGTCCCGCTGGGCGACGACGGGGCCTGAGCGAGGCACGACGGGGCCCGGCCGGGGGGCTCCCGGGGGCTCAGGCGGTCAGGGAGCGGCCCATCAGCACATCGTCCACGGCGCGCCCGTCGAGGACGAACTCCCCCGGGAGCACGCCCTCCACCCGGAAGCCCTCCTTCTCGTAGAGCGCGCGGGCCGGGGTGTTGTGGCCCAGCACCCGCAGAGTGATCCGGGTGGCGCCCTGCCGCCGTGCCTCCGCGCAGGCGGCCCGCAGCAGCGCCCCGCCGATCCCCTGCCCCCGGGCGCCTGCCGCGACCGCGAAGCCCTGGATCTGGCGCACATGGCGATTGCAGGCGAGCGGGGTGGGGCACACCAGGCGCACATATCCGAGGAGGGACCCGTCCGCGCCCTCGGCGACGAGGTGGTCCTCGGGGCGGTGGGCCGCGTCGAAGAAGGGCGGGTACGGGGGCTCGGGGCGCGGGGTCACCGCGTGCAGCGGGGACCAGACCGCGCGGTCGAGCGCGGCGAGCGGCACATCGTCGGAGGGGCGCGCGCCCCGGACGGTCACCCGGGGCGGCGTGTCCTGTGGAGCCGGGGTCGGGGGCGGGGGTGCCTGGGCGTCCCGGGGCTCGGGGACGGGCGGGGGCGCGGCGGCGCTCGCGGGGCCGGGTCCGGTCGCGGGGCGTCGTATCGCGGGGTCGCTGTCGTGGTGCGGCTCGGGCATGCCACCACTGTTGCACGGGGGACGAGCGGGCAGGATGGCGTCATGGAGAAGTCTCGAATCGCCGTGTCCGGCGCGTCCGGACTGGTGGGCAGCGCCCTCGTCCGCTCCCTGCGCAAGGACGGCCACCAGGTGGTGCGGCTGGTGCGCCGCCCCGCGCGGACCGGGGACGAGGTCACCTGGGACCCGAAGCGGCAGTACGTGGACGTGGCCGGGCTCGGCGGCTGCGACGCGGTGGTCCATCTCGCCGGGGCGGGCGTCGGGGACCACCGCTGGACGCCGGAGTACCGCCGGGAGATCCGCGACAGCCGGGTCCTCGGCACGGCCGCCCTCGCTCAGGCCGTGGCCTCCCTGGACGTGCCGCCCCGGGTGTTCGTCAGCGGCAGCGCGGTCGGCTACTACGGGGACACCGGCGACCGGCCGGTGGACGAGGACGCCCCGCCCGGGGAGGGCTTCCTGCCCGGGGTGTGCGTCGAGTGGGAGGAGGCCGCGGCCCCGGCCCGGGAGGCGGGGGTGCGGACGGCGTACGCGCGCACCGGTCTGGTGGTGGCGCGCGAAGGGGGCGCGTGGGGGCGGATGTTCCCCTTGTTCAAGGCGGGCCTCGGGGGGCGGCTGGGCAGCGGCCGGCAGTACTGGAGCTTCATCGCGCTGCACGACGAGGTGGCGGCCCTGCGGCACATCCTGGACACGGACACCCTGTCCGGGCCGGTGAACCTGACCGCGCCGGAGCCGGTGACGAACCGTGAGGTGACGGCCGCGATGGGGCGGGTGCTGCGGCGGCCCACCGCGTTCGCCGTGCCGACGCCGGTGCTGCGGACGGTCCTCGGCGAGATGGCCTCGGACGTGCTGAGCAGCCAACGGGCCCTGCCGGTGCGCCTGTTGGAGTCCGGTTTCTCGTTCGCGTTCCCCCGGATCGACGACGCGATCCGGGCGGCGCTGCGGTAGCCCGCCACGGGGCGTACGGCGGGCGGCGCGCGGGAGGCCCGGCGGGCGGCGTGCGGGGCGGGCCGTGCGCCCCCGGCGCACCGATGCCCCGCGGTGTGCGCGATCTCGGCACCCGGCCGGGCTGCCTACCCTCGACCCGGACTCGGGTATTCCTCGGGCCCGTCGGGGGCATGAGCCCCCCAGCGGCCGCGCCGACCTCGGGGAGGGCACTGTGCTCAGCACCGCACGTGCAGCGGATCACTCACACCACGCCGACCGTCCGGGGCGCCCGGACCGGGCGGCGGACCAGGGCGGCGGGGGCGGGGCGGAGCCGCCCGCCACCGCGCCGCCCCCGGCGGGCGTCCCGGCCCGGGCCCCGGCTCCGGCCCCCGTTCCCGCCTCCGCCGAACGGAGCGTGGACCACGCGGACGTCGTCGTCGTGGGCGCCGGGCTCGCCGGACTGTCCGCGGCCCACCGGCTGACCGCGGCGGGCGTCACCGTCCGCGTCCTGGAGGCGGCCCCCGTCGTCGGCGGGCGGATGAGCACCGAGCACCTGGACGGCTTCCACCTGGACCGCGGCGGGCAGTTGCTCAGCACCGCGCTACCCGAACTGCGGCGGATACCGGCGCTGCGGGACGCGGAGCTGCGCGCCTTCTCCCCCGGCGTCCTCGTGCACGACGGGGAGCAACTGCACCGGACCGGCGAGGTCGGCAGCTCCCCGCACGCGCTGCGGGCGGGCGGCCGGGGCGCGGCGCACGGACCCCGGGGCGTGGGGGTCGCATTCACCGTCGCGCGCGCCCTGGCGAGCGCCCCCCGGCCGCGCCAGCTCGACCAGGCGCGGTTGAGCGCGTCCCTGGTGCGGCTGGGCGGGTCGCCGGTGCACCGGCTGCACGCGCTGCCCGAACTCCCGGCGGCGGACGCCCTGTACGGGCGCGGCCTGCCCACCCGCACGGTCCGGGGCTTTCTGCGCCCGCTGCTCGCGGCGCTGCTCCACGACCCGGACCTCGCCACATCGAGCCGGGTGGCCGACCTGGTGCTGCGCGGGTACGCGCGCGGCCGGCTGTGCGTACCGGCGGGCGGGGCGGAGGCCCTGCCGCGGCTGCTCGCGGCGACCCTGCCGGAGGGGACGGTGCGGACCGGGGTCCGGGTCACGGACGTGGCGGTGAACCGGGTGACGACCGCCGGGCACGGGGTCGTCTCCTGCCGGGCGGTCCTGGTGGCGACGGACGCGCGTTCGGCGGCGGCGCTGCTGCCGGGGCTGCGGGTGCCCGCGTTCCGCCCGGTGACGGTGGTGCACCACACGGCGCCCGAACCGCCGCTGCGGGACCCCTCGCTGGTGCTGGACGCCACGGGCGGCGGCCCGGTCGGGTACACGGCGGTGATGAGCGAGGTCGACGCCTCCCGGGCCCCGGCGGGCCGGGCGCTGATCTCCTCGACGGTCCTGGGCGCGCCGCCCGAGGACACGGATCGCGCGGTGCGCCGCCATCTGGCGGCCCTGTACGGGACGCCGACCGACGACTGGGAACTGCTGACGGTCCACCACGACCCGGAGGCGGTCGCCGCGATGCCCCCACCACACGACCCGCGCCGCCCGGTCCGGCTGCTGTCCGGCCTCTACGTCTGCGGCGCCCACCGCGACACGGCCACGGTCCAGGGCGCCCTCTTCTCGGGCCGCCGCGCGGCCCGCTGGGTCCTGACGGACTTCGGCATCCGCCCGGGCTACGCGACGCCGTCGGTCCCGGCGGCGGTGGCCTGAGGCGCGCGGGGCGCGCCGGGGGCGGGCGGCTCGGGGCGGGTCGCCGCTCGGCCGGGGGCGGGTGTTCCCGGGCCCGCCCCGACGGGGGTGGTCGGCTCGGGGAGGGGCGCGCCCGGCCGAGTGCCGGTGTTCCCGGGCCCGCCCCGACCGGCACGGGGGCTGGTTGGGGCGGGCCTGCGTCCGGACAGCGCGGGCCGGGGTGGGGCGGGGTGGGGTGGGGCGGGCCGAGGGCAGGTCACCTCGGGGCACGGGCCGTCCCTCGGCCCCGGCCGGGGGCGGGAGACGCCGCCCGGGGCAGAGTCCGGCAGAGACGAGCCCGAGAGCGCGCACGCGGAGCAGGGCCCGGAGGCAGGCCCCGGCCCGCGCCCGGCTGCGGGACGCCGCACCGGCCCGCTTGCCGAGCAGGCAGGGTACTCACGCCCGTTGCCCCTGCGGCTCCCCCGCACGCACGCCGCCCCGACGGGGGTGGTCGGCTCGGGGAGGGGCGCGCCCGGCCGAGTGCGGGTGCGCCCGGTCCGGCGCCGCTCCGACCGGCACGGGGGTCCGGTCGGAGCGATGGCGGTCCCGGGCCGTCCGGCCGGGTGGGCGCGCCGGAAGCGGGCCGCATCGGGCGCGGGCCTCGCCCAGCCCTGGCCGGGTGCAGGCGCACCGAGGGCGGGTCGCCTCGGAAGCCGGGTCACCGCACGGCCGGGGCAGGTGCGGGTGTGCCGGGGTGGGCCACCGCCCCGCCGCGGCGGATCGTCTCAGAGGCGGGCCACGCCCCGCCTGGGTGCGCGTGCCCGGGGTCGTCGTCGCTCCGACCGGCACGGGTCCCGTCGGAGCGATGGCGGTCCCGGGCCATCCGGCCCGGGGGCAGGCGGTGGCGTCCCCGCGAGCGGGGGAGCGCCGCTGCCTCCGTTCCGGGCGCGGCCGAATCCGCGCTGAGCACATGTCCTACCAGGCCCGTCCCACCGGGCACGGTGTGCACGGCAGACCGTGCCGACCCGCCGCACCCGGTGCGGCATGGGTGATGTGGTTCCCAGCGACTACGACCGCGAGACGCGGCTACCGCCGCGCGGGGCCGACCGCCCGAGCGCGGCGGCCGCCGTCCAGGGCGGGTCCGGACCCGCCCGGAAGGACCCGTCTGGCGACCCGGGCCCCTGCGGGGCAGGCCCCGCCGACGCGGGCCCGGACCGTGCAGCGGCACCCGGCCGGGTCACCCCAGCGCCGCGACCCGGTCGCGATACGTGCGGACCGGGCCCGCGTCGCGGTAGGGCTCCAGGCGGCGTTCGAACTCGCGGACGTACTCCGTCGCACGCACCGAGCGCATCTCGGACGCCTGGAGGGCCGCCTCCGCGCCCAGTGCGCACGCCTGCTCCAGTTCGCCGAGCCCGAGCCGGGCCGAGGCGAGCACGACCCGGCTGAAGAGGCGGCTGCGCGCGAAGGCGGGGGCGCGGAGCTGGAGGGCGCGCTCGGCGTGCCGGATCGCCGAGCGGTACTGCTGGAGGTCGCGGTGGCAGTGGCCGATCTCGTCGGCGAGCTGGGCCTCGTCGTACGCGCGGGCCCAGTGCGGCACGTCGTCGCCGGGGCGGGCGGACTCCAGGGCGCGTTCGGCGCGGGCGAGGGCGGCGTTGCAGGCGCGGGCGTCGCCCAGCACCCCGTGCCCGCGCGCCTCGGCCGCGTGCAGCAGCGCCTGCACCAGCGGCGGCGCGGCGGACCCGACGCCCTGCTGGGCGACCCGGGTCAGCTGGACGGCCTCCCGCCCGTGCCCGAGGTAGACGGCCTGACGGCTCATCGTGACGAGGACGTACGAGCCGTACGCCCGGTCGCCCGCGGCCTGGGCGAGCCGCAGGGCCTGCACGTAGTACCGCTGGGCGAGCCCGTGGGCCGCTATGTCGTAGGAGGTCCAGCCGGCCAGCCGGGTCAGATCGGCGGCGGCGGCGAACAGGCGGCGGCCCAGGGTCTCCCCGTACGTCCCGCGGAGCATCGGCTCGGCCTCGTGCTCCAGATAGCGCACCAGGGCCTGGCGGGCGTGGCCGCCGCCGTAGGCGTCGTCGAGGGCGCGGAACAGCTCCCCGACCGAGCGCAGGGCGGCCACGTCGCCGCCGGAGACCTTCTGTCCGGGCCCGCGCTCGGCGCCGCGCTGGCGCGGGACCGCCGCGCGGGTGCCCTGGGCGGGGACCCGGCCGAGGGCGGCGGCCGGGGGTTCGCCGCGGCCGCGGTCCCCGGGGCGGTCCCCGCCGCGCTCCCCCGGGCGCTCCTCGGTGCGGCCGACCCGCTCGTCGGCCCGTCCGATCAGCCAGTCGCGGCTGGGCACGACCAGGCCTGCCGGGGTGAACGCGATCTTCCGCAGCTCCCCGTGGCTGCCGGAGTCCTTGCGCCACAGCCCGCTGACGATGTCCACGGCCTCCTCGGGGGTGGCCGCGAACTCCAGGCCCGCGTAGACCGGGGCGCAGGCGTCCAGCCCCAGGTCCTGGGCGGTGAGCCGGCGGCCGAGGCGGCGGGTGAACACCTCGGCGATCAGCGCCGGGGTCGTGCCGCGCGGCTGCTGCCCGCGCAGCCAGCGGGTCACGGAGGTCTTGTCGTACCGGAGGTCCAGCCCGTGTTCGAGGCCGAGCTGGTCCACCCTGCGGGCGAGCCCCGCATGGGAGAAGCCCGCCTCCGCGATGAGCGCGGCGAGCTGCCGGTTGGGGGTGCGCTGTGGGGCTCGTTCCGTCATCTGCTGTCGGGTCTCCTGCCTTCCGGGCCGGGAGCAGCCCACGGGGGGGGTACCTCCCATGCGCGAACCATGCGAAGCCCTGGGGGGAGGAACGGCGCGAATTTAGCGGCCCGACCAGGTCTTTCCGCCGCCTTCGCCCCACATTCATCCGATCGTGTGAGGATCGGCCTCACCGATGAACGCGGAGCTGACGCGGGACCGGGCGCGGAGCGGAGGCGGCACCGGAACGGGCCCGGCGCGCGTCAGGCGGCCCGGCCAGGGCCCGGACCGGCGGTGAACCGACCGGTAGGCACCTGCCCGGTGGGCACCTCCGCGACCGCCGTACAGTGGCATGGGCCCGGTTGACTGCTGGGCGATCGTGCGAGGGAGGCACCGCCGTGAGTGAGCCCGCCAGTGAGCTGCGGTTCGTCCGACTGGGATTCGGCGCGGACGCCGTCGAGTACCAGCAGGCGTGGCAGAAGCAGCGCGAGGTCCACGCCGCCCGCTTCGCGGACGAGATCCCGGACACCTGTCTGCTGCTGGAGCACCCGCCCGTCTACACCGCCGGCCGGCGCACCGAGGACAGCGAGCGCCCCCTGGACGGCACCCCCGTCGTGGACGTCGACCGCGGCGGCAAGATCACCTGGCACGGCCCCGGCCAGCTCGTCGGCTACCCGATCCTGAAGCTGCCCCGCCCGGTGGACGTGATCGCGCACGTCCGCCGCTTGGAGGACGCGCTGATCCGCACCTGCGCGGAGTTCGGCGTGGAGACCAGCCGGGTGGAGGGCCGCAGCGGGGTGTGGGTCCTCGGCGACCCGGTCGAGGAGCGCCCGTTGCCCGGCGGGCTCTCCCTGGACTTCGACCCCCGGATCCAGGACCCTGAGTTCGACCCGAGGCTGAACGGCCCCGAGTACGCGCCGTCCAACGCGGGCCAGCGCCGGGAGGACCGCAAGCTCGCGGCCATCGGCATCCGGATCGCCAAGGGCGTCTCCATGCACGGCTTCGCCCTGAACGTGAACCCGGACAACACCTGGTTCGACCGGATCGTGCCCTGCGGCATCCGTGACGCGGGCGTCGCCTCCCTGGCGAACGAGCTGGGCCGGGACGTGACCATCGAGGAGGTGCTGCCCGTGCTGGAGCGCCGGTTGCGCGAGGTACTGGAGAGCGCGGAGCCCAAGCCCCGCGAGATCGAGACCGCGCCCGCCTGACGGGGCCCGCCGCCGGACCGGGGGCACGGGCCGCGCCGCACGGGCGGGGCCGGGAATGCGCACCCCGGGCCATGGGTTGGCCAAGCGTAAGGCCGCACTTTTAACGGGCGTACCCTGGTGTCCGCCGAAGAATCGAAGCTGTAGGGAGCCGGTCGTGTCCGCAGTCGCACCCGACGGACGCAAGATGCTGCGTCTGGAGGTCCGCAACGCCCAGACCCCCATCGAGCGCAAGCCCGAGTGGATCAAGACGCGGGCGAAGATGGGTCCCGAGTACACGAAGATGCAGAGCCTCGTGAAGAGCGAGGGCCTGCACACGGTGTGCCAGGAGGCCGGCTGCCCCAACATCTACGAGTGCTGGGAGGACCGGGAGGCGACCTTCCTCATCGGTGGCGACCAGTGCACCCGGCGCTGCGACTTCTGCCAGATCGACACCGGCAAGCCGCAGGCCCTGGACCGCGACGAGCCGCGCCGCGTCGGCGAGTCCGTGGTCACGATGGACCTGAACTACGCCACGATCACCGGCGTCGCCCGCGACGACCTGGAGGACGGCGGCGCCTGGCTGTACGCGGAGACCGTCCGCCAGATCCACACGATGACGGCGGAGCGCGAGGGCGGCCACACCAAGGTCGAGCTCCTCATCCCCGACTTCAACGCGGTGCCCGAGCAGCTCGCCGAGGTCTTCTCGTCCCGCCCCGAGGTGCTGGCGCACAACGTCGAGACCGTGCCGCGGATCTTCAAGCGCATCCGCCCCGGTTTCCGCTACGAGCGCTCGCTGGAGGTCATCACCCGGGCCCGGGAGGCCGGTCTGGTGACCAAGTCGAACCTGATCCTCGGCATGGGCGAGACCCGCGAGGAGGTCAGCGAGGCGCTGAAGCACCTGCACGACGCGGGCTGCGAGCTGATCACGATCACCCAGTACCTGCGTCCCTCGGTGCGCCACCACCCGGTCGAGCGCTGGGTGAAGCCGCAGGAGTTCGTCGAGCTGAAGGACGAGGCGGACACGATCGGCTTCTCCGGCGTGATGTCCGGCCCGCTGGTCCGGTCGTCGTACCGGGCGGGTCGCCTCTTCCAGCAGGCGATGGAGCGGCGGAGCCGAGCGGCAGCGTAGGTTGCGGGTCCGCCCGAGGAACGAGGGCGGGCACGCGGCCGCAGCGGAGGCGAGGCGGAGCCCGACCACGGGCACAGCACGGCGGAGCCGAGCGGCAGCGTAGGTTGCGGCACGGTTCGCGACTGTGTGAAGTCGCGCACAAGCCATTACTCGCCAGTAACAGTGAGCGGGGCGCGGCCCGCCCCCTCCCCCGCAGGTCGGGGCGGGGACGGGCCGCGTTCGCCGTTCCCGGCACCCCGCGCACTCCCGGCCAAACGTTTCATCGCGGTTTGACCGGCCAGTCACGCCCTGGTAACACCAATCAGTGACGCTGAATGCACGCACAGCTCCCATCCCTCCCACCCCGCCACGAGGGGAAGACCCGCCATGCAGGCCGCTCCGGCACGTCCCGTGACTCCCGTGACCGCAACCGCCCTTCCGTCCGTCACCGGCGCCCTGCGCGCCGTCGAGGCGCTGCTGCTCGGCTCCGGCCAGCGCACCGCCCGCCGCAACGCGTGGACCGCCGTGCTGGAGGACCGCCGCCGGGCCAAGGACCGGGTGGAGACGCTGCACGTACTGGAGGCCGCGGCTGACCGCACTTCCCGGGCCACGTAAACTTCGGGGTATGGCGAGGAAGGCAAACTCAGACAGCAGTGACGCTGCTGCGAATCCGGGGCGACTGAAGCAGATCGCCCTGACGTACAAGATGACCCGAAAGGCCGACCCGAAGGTCGGTCTCATCGTCGCGGCTGTGGGAATCGTCACCTTCGGTGTCTTCCTCGGGATCGGTTTCCTGATCGGCCACCCCATCTACCTGGGCATCCTGGGCTTCCTGCTCGCCTTCCTTGCGATGGCGATCATCTTCGGGCGGCGGGCCGAGACGGCCGCGTTCGGCCAGATGGAGGGTCAGCCCGGCGCGGCGGCGGCGGTCCTGCAGAACGTCGGGCGCGGGTGGACCTCCACCCCGGCGGTGGCGATGAACCGCAACCAGGACGTGGTGCACCGGGCCGTCGGCAAGGCCGGCATCGTGCTGGTGGCCGAGGGCAACCCGAACCGGCTGAAGACCCTGATCGCGGCCGAGAAGAAGAAGATGAACCGCATCGTGGTGGACGTGCCCGTGCACGACATCCTGGTGGGCAACGGCGAGGGCCAGGTGCCGCTGAAGAAGGTGCGCACCACCATGCTGAAGCTCCCCCGTGTGCTCACCGGCCCGCAGGTGACGACCACCAACGACCGGCTCCGCGCCATGGGCGACCTGATGAGCAACATGCCGCTGCCGAAGGGTCCGATGCCGAAGGGCATGCGGATGCCGCGCGGCGGCAAGATGCGCTGAGCCTCCTCGCCACCGGCTGACGGACGCGCACACGAACGAGGGCCGGCCGGGACGATGTGTCCCGGCCGGCCCTCGTTCGTCGTGTGTCGCACCCCGCCGTTCGTCGTGTGCCGCGTCCCGCGGGGCGGCTCTCAGACCCGGACCTGGACGGCGCGGCCCAGGCGGTCGTGGAGCCCGCGGCCGTCGCGGTCCCAGACCAGCGCCGGGAGCGCGAGGCAGAGCAGAACGCTGCGCAACACGACCCGGCCGAAGCCGAGCCGGCCGCCGTTCTCGGAGATCACCCGGAGACCGAAGATCCGCTTCCCGGGCGTGCTGCCGACCGTCCCCACGGTGAGCACGGTGGTGATGAAGAAGATCAGCAGCGCGCGGTTGCCCGTGGCCTGCTGACTACTCCCCGCGAAGAGCCCGTATGCGATCAGGAAGCACAGTCCCCAGTCCAGGAACAGTGCTCCGAAGCGGCGCCCCAGGGGCGCGACGGAGCCGGGGCCGCTTTCCGGCAGACCCAGCCGCTCCCCCCGGTAACCGAAGTCGACGCCCATCTCCTCGGCCGCCGCGCGGGGCCCGGAGAGCCACGATCCGATTGCTTGCCTGTTGTCCACGCGACCACGGTACTGTGCCCGCTTTCGATCACTTCGGCCCGGGTGCCCGGCCGCCCGCCTCCGCCCCCACCTTCCGCACGCGGACCTTCCCCTCAGCCTCCCCTCGGCCGCCGCGCAGTCGCCCTGCCCGCCGCCGCGCCGGTTAACTTCTCCGAAACAAATGGGTCATGCTTGAGAAATCCGGTCTGCCTATGGTCGGGTCCTGCGTGTGCCACCGCACTGGCCGCACGGACGAGCTGCAACCCCACCCCTCCCCCGGGTGGGAGTAGGAGGAGTTGGATGTTCCAGAACGCCGACGAGGCCAAGAAGTACATCGCCGACAACGACGTGAAGATGATCGACGTCCGGTTCTGCGACCTTCCGGGCGTCATGCAGCACTTCACGATCCCGGCGACGGCCTTCGACCCGGCGGACGAGCTGGCCTTCGACGGCTCCTCGATCCGCGGCTTCCAGGCGATCCACGAGTCCGACATGGCGCTGCGCGCCGACCTGTCGACCGCGCGTCTGGACCCGTTCCGCCGCGACAAGACGCTGAACATCAACTTCTTCATCCACGACCCGATCACGGGCGAGCAGTACAGCCGCGACCCGCGCAACATCGCCAAGAAGGCCGAGGCGTACCTGGCCTCGACCGGCATCGCGGACACGGCGTACTTCGGTCCCGAGGCCGAGTTCTACGTCTTCGACTCGGTGCGGTTCAACACCTCCGCCAACGAGGGCTTCTACCACATCGACTCCGAGGCCGGCGCGTGGAACACGGGCGCGGTCGAGGACAACCGCGGCTACAAGGTCCGCTACAAGGGCGGCTACTTCCCGGCCCCGCCGGTCGACCACTTCGCCGACCTGCGCGCCGAGATCTCCCTGGAGCTGGAGCGGGTCGGCCTCCAGGTCGAGCGCCAGCACCACGAGGTCGGCACCGCCGGCCAGGCGGAGATCAACTACAAGTTCAACACGCTGCTCGCCGCGGCCGACGACCTGATGCTCTTCAAGTACATCGTGAAGAACGTCGCCTGGCGCAACGGCAAGACCGCGACCTTCATGCCGAAGCCGATCTTCGGTGACAACGGCTCCGGCATGCACGTCCACCAGTCGCTGTGGCAGGGCGGCTCCCCGCTCTTCTACGACGAGCAGGGCTACGCGGGCCTCTCGGACACCGCCCGCTACTACATCGGCGGCATCCTCAAGCACGCGCCGTCGCTGCTGGCCTTCACCAACCCGACGGTGAACTCGTACCACCGCCTGGTCCCGGGCTTCGAGGCCCCGGTCAACCTGGTCTACTCGCAGCGCAACCGCTCCGCGGCCATGCGCATCCCGATCACGGGCTCCAACCCGAAGGCCAAGCGCGTCGAGTTCCGCGCCCCGGACCCGTCCTCCAACCCGTACCTGGCGTTCTCCGCGCTGCTCCTCGCGGGCCTGGACGGCGTCAAGAACAAGATCGAGCCGGCCGAGCCGATCGACAAGGACCTCTACGAGCTCGCCCCCGACGAGCACGCGGGCGTCCCCCAGGTCCCGACCTCCCTCCCGGCGGTCCTCGACGCCCTGGAGGCGGACAACGAGTACCTCCAGGCCGGCGGTGTCTTCACCTCCGACCTGATCGAGACCTGGATCGACTACAAGCGCACCAACGAGATCGCCCCGATCCAGCTCCGCCCGCACCCGCACGAGTTCGAGCTCTACTTCGACATCTAGGATGCGGGCCCGCCCCCACCGGGGCGGGCACCGGAAAGCACGGCGAAGGCCGCCACTTCCCTGCCGGGGGTGGCGGCCTTCGCCGTTCGAGCGCGGAAGGCACCGTGCACGGAAGGCACCGCGCCCGCTACGCCGTTGAGCCGGACCGGCCCGTCGTCGAGGCCCTGGGGTGGAGGGTCCAGGGGTGGTGGCGGGTGGTGTCCGGGGCGGTGCGGGAGGTCAGGATGGCGTGGAGGAGGTCGGCGCAGGCGCGGCCGTAGGCGGCGGGGTGGAGGTCGACCGCGGTGACCGGGGGTTCGCCGGTGCGGGGGGCCGTGCCGTCGACGCAGGCGGCGACGAGGAGGTCGGCGCCGACGGTGCGGCCCGCGTCGGCGGCCGCGCGGAGGACGCCCGGGGAGGTGCCGTCCGGGGCGCAGAGCACGGCGTCGGTGTCCGGGGCCTCGTCGAGGAGGGCCCGGGTCGCCGCCGACGCCTCGGCCGCCGTCGCGGCGAACGGGACGGTGCGGACGAGGACGCCGGTGCCGGCGTCCCGGCCCCACTGGGCCGCCGCCGACCGCAGCGCCGCGGCCCACGCGGAGTCGCCCTCGGGCGCCAGGAGCGCGGGGCGGCGGGCGCCGCGTTCGCGGACGTGGTCCAGCAGGGCGCGCAGCGAGGCCGCGTTGTCGCAGACCACGGCCCCGGTGGGGGCGGAGGTGCGGCCCGGGTAGCGCTCGCCGGTGACCACGGGGACGCCCGCGTCCATCAGCGCCCGCACCTCCGGGTCGGCCGCCTCGGGGTCGATGACCAGGAGGCCGTCCACCCGGGAGGCGAGGGGGCCCGCCGCCTCGCCCGCCGAGGGGGCGAGGAGGACCGTGTCGAAGCCGTCCTCCTGGGCCCGGTTCACGGCCCCGAAGGCGAGGTTCATGTAGTAGTCGAGCCGGGTCGCCGTGCGGGGCAGGTGCAGGCCGATCGCGCCCGTGCTGGAGCGGCGCAGCCGGCGGGCCGCGCTGTTGGGGCGGTAGCCGAGCCGCCGGGCGACCTCGCGGACGTGTTCGCGGGTCCCCTCGGCGACCCGTCCGGAGCCCTGGAGGGCGTCGGAGACGGTGCTCTTGGAGACCCCGGCCGCGCGGGCGACGTCGAGGAGGGTCACGGTGCGGCTGGTCACGGCGAGCAGTCTAGTTCGCCGTGCCGTTCCCTCCGAGCCTCTTGCCGGAACGTTCCGGCAGTGCGTACATTCGGACTGCCGGAACGTTCCGGCACACGCCCGATCACGACCCTCTGCCCCGGAGCACCCCATGCGCGTCATCACCGCCTTCGACCCGCCCGCGTCCCCCACCCGCACCCGTCCCGCCGAGCGGGAGCCGCTGCGGGTCGCGCTGGTGCAGCAGCGCTGGCACCGCGACCCGGAGGAGCACCGCGCGGCCCTGCGCGAGGGCATCCGGCTCGCGGCCGGGCAGGGCGCGCGGGTGGTGTGCCTCCAGGAGCTGACCCTGTCGCCGTACTTCGCCGTGGTGCGCAAGGCCGACCACCCCGCGCCCGCCGAGCCGGAGGACCTGCTGACCGGTCCGACCTTCACCTTCGCCGCCGAGGCCGCGCGCGAGCACGGTGTGTACGTGCACGCCTCGCTCTACGAGAAGGCCCCCGCGCCCGGCGGCGAGGACGACGGCCTCGGCTACAACACCGCCGTACTGGCCGCCCCCGACGGCACTCTCGCCGCCCGGACCCGCAAGACGCACATCCCCGTCTCCGAGGGCTACTACGAGGACCACTGGTTCCGGCAGGGGCCGGCCGGGGCGGACGCGTTCCCGCCGGTCGCGGTGGAGCAGGCCACCTTCGGTCTGCCGACCTGCTGGGACCAGTGGTTCCCGGAGCTGGCCCGCGCGTACTCGCTGGCCGGCGCGGACGTCCTGGTCTACCCGACGGCGATCGGCTCGGAGCCCGGGTTCCCCGGCTTCGACACCCAGCCGCTGTGGCAGAAGGTGATCACGGGCAACGCGATCGCCAACGGCACGTTCATGATCGTCCCCAACCGGATCGGCACCGAGGGCCCGCTCACCTTCTACGGCAGCTCGTTCATCGTCGACCCCTACGGGCGGGTGCTGGCGCAGGCGCCGCGGGACGAGGCGGCCGTTCTCGTCGCCGATCTGGACCTCGACGCGCGCCGGGACTGGCTGGAGCTGTTCCCCTTCCTGGCGACCCGCCGCCCGGACGCGTACGCGCCCCTGACCGTGACGGAGTAAGGGAGTAGGGGAAAGAGGGCGAGGGGCCGGGCGGGGTCAGGCGGGGTCGAGGGACTCCAGCCAGGCGACCACGTCCCCGGCCTCCTGGGCGCGGGCGATCTCCACGGGGGTGAGGTCGTCGTAGCCCACGCGGTCCGGGTGGGCGCCGTGGGCGTGCAGGAGGCGGGCGGTGGCGAGTTGGCCGCCGTGGCAGGCGGACCAGAACGCGCCCTCGACCTCCTCCGCGTCCGGCCGGTCCGGACCCTCGGCCGCGAGGGCCTCGGCCACGCGGTCGGTGAGGCCGAGGGCCGCCGCGTCGTGGAGGGTGGTGCGGGCGCCGTGCTCGACCAGCCGCCGGGCGGCGCGCCACTGGCCGAAGCCGCGGGCGTCGGCGAGCGGGGTGCCGCCGCCGATGACCGCGCCGGGCGCCTCGATGTCGGCGCCCGCCGCGAGCAGGGCGTCGATCATCGGGACGTCGTCGCAGCTCGCCGCCCAGTGCAGCGGCGTCTCCGCGTGCGCGCCGGTGAAGCGCGCGTCGGGGTCGGCGCCGGCCGCGACGAGGGCGGCCACGGTCGCGGGGCCGTCCGGGATGTGGCCGGGCCAGTCCGTCGCGAGATGCAGCAGGCTGCGGCCGCCGCCGTTGCCGTCGACCCGGGCGGTGGCCAGCCCCGGGTGCCCGTCCAGCAGAGCACGCAGCGCCGGGAGGTCGCCGGTGCGGATGGCGCCGGTGACCGAGACGGCGAGCGGGTCGTCCAGCGGGATGATCAGCACGGGGTCCTCCTCGGGGGCGGGTGGCGGGCAGACCGTCCCCAGGCTAGGGGGCGGGTCGGACAGTCCCGCGGCGGCTCGGCGGGCGGGGACCGTCCGCCGGGCGGGACGGGCCCGGGGGTGTGTCGGCGGGGCGCACTACCATCTCGGCATGGGCATCACGGTGCAGAGGCTGACGTACTACCCGGTCAAGGGCTGTGCCGGGACGGATGTGCGGACCGCGGAGGTCGGGGAGACGGGGCTGCGGCACGACCGCACCTTCATGGTCGTGGACGCGGCGGACGGCACGTTCCGCAGCCAGCGCAAGCTCCCCGCCATGGCCGCCGTGCGGCCGGAACTCCTGGACGGGGGCCGGGCGCTGCGACTGGCGGCGGACGGGGCCGAGGACCTGGCCGTGGACGTGGACCCGGAGGGTCCGGCGCGGCCGGTGACCCTGTTCGGGAAGGACGTCGGTGACGCCGTGGACCAGGGGGACGCCGTCGCCGACTGGCTGTCCGAGGTGCTGGAGGCGAAGTCGCGGCTGGTGCGGGTGCGGCACGGCTTCGCCCGCAGGGGCTGGGGGGACACACCCGGTGTGACCGCCTTCGCCGACGCGCACGCGGTGCTCGTCGTCTCCCAGGCGTCCCTGGACGGCCTCAACGCCCGGATCGAGCAGGCGGGCGGCACCCCCGTGCCCATGGACCGCTTCCGCGCGAACATCGTGCTGGCCGGCTGCGAGGAGCCCCACGCCGAGGACCGGATGCGGCTCCTCGGGGCGGGCTCGGTGGAACTCGCCCACTCCGTACGGGCGATGCGCTGCGCCGTGCCGATGGTGGACCAGGTGACCGGGCGGCGCGCCGGGCCCGAGCCGGTGCGCACCCTGTCGACGTACCGGCGGGAGCCCGTCTACGACAACAAGGTCAGCTTCGGCGCCAAGGCGGCGGTGCTGCGGCACGGAACGCTGTCCGTCGGGGACGAGGTGCGGGTGGAGTGGTACGAGGGCGGGGCACCCGATCCCGAGTACCCCGCCTCCTGATGTCGTTGTCAAGCCGCCGTGCCTCCCGAGCGCCGCGCGCGAGCGCCGTACCCGTCGCGAGGGTGGGCACCCGGGGATCGCCGGTCAGCGGCCGTAGCGGATCAGGGCCCTGACCATGCGGCAGGTGGTGTCGGAGGGGGCGTGGACGCCGATGCGCTCGGCGGCCGCGCGTATCCGGCGGTTGTCGGCGGACCGCGGGTGGTAGACACCGGCGTCGAGCAGGGCGATCGTCAGACGCATCGCCTTCAGCCGGCGGTTGTGCGAGACATACCACTCGCGGGGCTGCCCGGCGGGCAGCGGCTTCTTGCACACGGGTGTCACGGGCTGCGCGGCGGACTTCGTCGCGGACGTGACGGTGGGCTTCGTCGTGAGCGCGGCTACGGCCATCGGCTACCTCCTGGCGTGGTCGCGGGACCATCCCGAACTACTGTTCATTCTACCTGCGGGCACTGACAATCAGCCCTGGCCAGAGGGGGTTTGAGGGCTTCTCCGGAGCCCGTCGGCGGTACCCTCTGCGGCATGGAGATCTGGATCAACCCCGCCTGTTCCAAGTGCCGCTCGGCCCTCACCCTCCTCGACGCGGAGGGCGCCGACTACACCGTGCGGCGCTATCTGGAGGACGTCCCGGCCGAGGAGGAGATCCGGGACGTGCTGACGCGACTCGGGCTCGAACCGTGGGACATCACGCGCACCCAGGAGCCCGCGGCGAAGGAGCTGGGGCTCAAGGAGTGGGCGCGGGACGCGGGTTCGCGGGACCGGTGGATCGCGGCGCTCGCCGCGCACCCGAAGCTCATCCAGCGGCCGATCATCACGGCGGACGACGGCACGGCGGTGGTGGGGCGTACGGAGGAGGCGGTACGGGAGGCGCTGGGGCGAGGGCACGGCTGAGCGAGGCGGGGCCCTGCCGGGGCCTCCGTCGGGCCGGGCCCGGGTTCGCGGGCCCGGGCGGGCCGGGTCTCCGGGTCAGCGTCCCGGGCGGGCGCCGCGCAGCAACGAGCCGACGATCCACGGGACATCGGCCCGGTCCGCGACGAGCAGCACCGGCACCGCCCCGTCGCGGCACTCCACCACCCGGTCGGTGGACCGGGGCGGCGGGCCGGGGTCGGTGCGGTACGGCGGGCGCGTCCGCAGGTACTCCAGCGTGGGCGGCACCGGCCACCGCGCGATCCGCCCGGTGGGGTCGGTGCTCACCGCGACCGGTCCGTCCGGGCCGATGACCAGGTGGTCGTACCCGAACAGGCTGTACGGGACGGCCCCGCGTACCGACACCGGCACGCACCGCTCCCCTCGCGGGCGCCTCGGCCGGACCGTGACGGAGTCCGTCCCGCGTCGGGTGCGGGCGCGCACCAGCAGCGCGGAGGGCACCCCGATCACCACGGCCCCGGCGGCGACGGACGCCAGCACGACCGGGACGCTCTCCGTGAGCTGCGGGACGATCGCCGCGAAGACGGCGAGGATCACGGAGGCGCCCAGGGGGACCGCGATCTGCGCCGGGCTCAGCGCGGGCGAGCGGTGCGAGCGGAAGGCGAGCCAGTACGCGCCCCAGCCGAAGGCGGCGGCCAGGACCGCCAGGAACAGCGCGATCGACAGCACGGCGGCCGGGCCGCGGGTGGGGGCCGCCCGGGTGTCCTGGCGCAGGTCCCCGAAGACCACGGTGCGCGGCTCGCCCCGCCAGTAGACGACGCCGACGCGGTCGCCCCGCGCGACCGCGTCGAAGACCGGGCCGGTGCCGGTCATGCGCACCTGGTGGGTGCGGCCGGCGATGGTGTACGTGAGGAGGCGGTGGGTGGTCCTGCCCCGGGTGACCCGCTCGGTGCCGGCGACCACGGCGGGCCACTCGCGCATGCACTCGGCGTCCGAGGCGTCCGAGGCGTCCGAGGCGTTGGAGGTGCTCGTGGCGGGGCAGGGGGGCGCGGCGCGGTAGGCGTCCCGTTCGGCCGTCGCGTCGCGCAGGGGGCCGGCGAGCAGCACGACGACGGCGGCGGTCAGGACCAGGGCGAGGATGCCGGCGACGACGGCGCGCGACGTACGGCGCGCGGGCCCGGCGGACCCGGGGCCGGGAACGGGCGCGGGCCCCGGCCCGGAGGGGCGCGGCGGCGGGGGCGGGGCGGCGGGAGTCACGGGAACGATTCTGCGTGAGCCGTCCCGGGGAGGGACGGCGGGGCCCCGCGTCCCTCCCGCCGCTCCCCCGTCGCCGCCAACTCCGCCCGCCTTAAGGATTGTTAAGGCGGAAGGGCTGAGCGGGCCCCCGGAGCGCCCCGTACTGAAGGGCACACGGAACCGACCGGCCGCCCCCGCGGCCGGGGACAGGAGCCCCCTCGTGGCACGCAGGAAGACCCTCAGCGGCAAGAAGAAGATCGCCCTCCTCGCCGGCGCGGCAGCGCTCGTCGCCGGCACCGCGATCGTCATGACCGGCACCAGCCAGGCGAGCGTCGCGTGCGACGGGTTCGCCCAGGCGATCCGGAACAACCAGAACTTCATCGCCGGTCAACGGGCCAATCCGGACGCCCAGTCGGCGGCCCGGATCGCCAACCGGGAGGCGGTCATCGCGCAGATCGGCGTGCAGCAGCGGGCCGCCGGGTGCGAGGTGGGCGGTGGCGACCAGGCGGCGCCGCCCCCGGCCCAGCCGCCCGCCGAGCCCCCGGCCGGCGAGGCGCCCCCGGGGGAGGCCCCGCCGGAGAACGGCGCGGGCGGCGGCGAGGAGGCCGGCGGGAACGCGGGCGGCGGCGCGGCGGGCGAGGTCGTCTGCGCCGGGTCGACGGTGACGCTCTCCGGCGAGGGCGGCGCACCGGCGGCGTCCAGCGGGCAGTTCCCGGTCGGGACGCAGCTGCGGGTCACCAACCTGGACAACGACAAGTCGACGACCGTCGAGGTGACCTCGGTGTCCGGCAGCTGCGCGCTGCTGAACAACGCGGCCTTCGAGCAGGTCCGCGAGCCCGGCAAGTTCCTGATCCGCAACGCGCGGATCGAACGCGTCGGCTGACGCCCGGGGAACCCCTCCGGACCCGACCGCGGTCCGGCCGGGCCAGGGACACCCCGTCCACGGTCCCGGCCGGCCGGGCCGCGCGGCGGGGCGGCGCACCGGTCGCGTTCTTCTCCCACTGCTCCGGGGGAACGCGACCGTCCCGGCGGACCGCACACCCGCCCCGCCGCCCCGCCCCCTCCGGGCCGCGCACACCGCCGTCCCCCTCACGGCGTGTGCGCGGCCCGGCCGCGTGTCCCGGGGCCGGAACCGGAGCCGGAACCGGACCGTCGGGTCAGGCCCCGAGGAGGGATTCCGCTTCCGCGAGGATCTCCGTGATGCGCAGGCCGAAGCGCACATCGCACGGGTGCGGGCGGCCCGTGCGGACGGCGTCCAGGAGTTCGTCGACGGCGGTGCGGAAGGAGGCCACCGGGTCGCCCCAGCCGTCGGGCAGTTCGGCGCGGCCCCGTTCGCCGTGCAGGACCAGGCTGACGCCCGCCGCACCCTCGGGCGCGGCCAGGCCGAGGGTGACGGTGCTGGACGCGCCGGTCGCGTGGCGCAGGACCAGGTGGGTGGTGCCGGCGGGGCCCCGCGCGGCGGTGACCTCGGTGACGTCGCCGAGCACGGGGAGCAGCGCGGAGAGCGCGTGCGGGCCCACGTCCCAGAGCGCGCCCTTCTCCCGGCGCCAGGGGGACGCGGCGAAGGGGCTGTCCGAATCGGAGGCGTACAGCGAGTTGAGCCACTGGGCGTGGGCGGTGAACCAGCCGCCCGCCGCGCTCTGTTCGCCGACCCAGGCCGCCGTCGACCCGGCGAAGCGGAGGGTGCAGAAGACGACGGAGGCGACTCCCGCCTGCTCGGCCGCGCGGGCGGTCTCCCGGGCCGCCTCGGCGGTGGTGGCCACCGGCTTGTCGAGCAGCAGATGGCACCCGGCGGCGGCCGCCCGGACGGCGAGGGGCGCCTGGACGTCCGGGGGCACGGAGAAGGCGACGGCGTCGCTCGCCTCGAACAGGGCGTCGAGGCCGTCCTCGCCGGTGAACGCGGTGGTGCCATGGGCCTCGGCGAGCGCGGCGCCCGCCTCGGGGCGGCGGGCCCACACACCGGAGAGGGTCACGGCGGGGTGCCCGGCGAGCGCGGGGGCCTGGGTCATCCCGGCCCAGGGGCCCGCCCCGACGAGGCCGATACGCAGGTGCTTGGTCATGCGCCCAGTGTGCCCGCCGGGGTGTCCGCCGCCGCGGGCGGTCCCGGCCCCACGGCCGCCCGACACCGGCCCCGGCCGTATACGACGGGTGCGCCCGGGGCCCGTGGGACGGCCCCCGGCCCGGGCGCGGGAGGCGTCCGGCACCGGCTGAGGGGTGCGTAACGCGGGGTTCACCAACGGGCAACGGTCGGGAAATCGCGGATTGCGAAGCTGCGCGGCATACCGCTGCACCCGCAAAGGATGAGGCCCCGTGAGCATCAAGGCTGAGTACATCTGGATCGACGGCACCGAGCCGACCGCCAAGCTCCGCTCGAAGACGAAGATCCTCCCCGCCGGTTCGGCGACCGGTCTGGCCGACCTGCCCGTCTGGGGCTTCGACGGTTCCAGCACCAACCAGGCCGAGGGCCACGCCTCCGACCGCGTACTCAAGCCCGTGTTCGTCTGCCCGGACCCGATCCGCGGCGGCGACAACGTCCTCGTCCTCAACGAGGTCCTCAACATCGACATGACGCCGCACGAGTCCAACACCCGTGCCGCGCTGGTCGAGGTGGCGGAGAAGTTCGCGCCGCAGGAGCCGATCTTCGGCATCGAGCAGGAGTACACCTTCTTCGAGGGCGAGCGCCCCCTCGGCTTCCCCGCGGGCGGCTTCCCGGCCCCGCAGGGCGGCTACTACTGCGGTGTCGGCTCGGACGAGATCCACGGCCGGGACGTCGTCGAGGCGCACCTCGACAACTGCCTCGCCGCCGGCCTGGGCATCTCCGGCATCAACGCCGAGGTCATGCCCGGCCAGTGGGAGTTCCAGGTGGGCCCGCTGGCCCCGCTGGAGGTCGCCGACCAGCTCTGGGTGGCCCGCTGGCTGCTCTACCGCACCGCCGAGGACTTCGGCGTCTCCGCGACCCTGGACCCCAAGCCGGTCAAGGGCGACTGGAACGGCGCGGGCGCGCACACCAACTTCTCCACCCGGGCGATGCGCGAGGGCTACGACGCGATCATCACCGCCTGCGAGTCCCTGGGCGAGGGCTCCAAGCCCCTGGACCACGTCAAGAACTACGGCGCGGGAATCGACGACCGCCTGACCGGTCTGCACGAGACCGCCCCGTGGAACGAGTACAGCTACGGCGTCTCCGACCGCGGTGCCTCGGTCCGCATCCCGTGGCAGGTGGAGAAGGACGGCAAGGGCTACATCGAGGACCGCCGCCCCAACGCCAACGTCGACCCGTACACGGTCACCCGCCTGCTGGTGGACACCTGCTGCTCGGCCCTGGAGAAGGCCGGCCAGGTCTGACGACGACCGGTTCTCGGGAAGGGGCGTCCGCCGGCGGCGGGCGCCCCTTCCGCATGCCCCCGGAAGCGGGCCGGGCGGGCGTTGTCAGTGGGCCGTGGCACCGTGGACGCAGGTGGAACGCCGTCCGGCCGGGGGCGGCGGCACCCGTACGCGCGTAAGGGGAACGGACCGTGGAGGAACTCTCCGACGAGCAGCACGAGGACTTCGAGGAGTACCTGTGGGGGCTGATCGTCGCGGGCTACGCCGACTTCGAGGACGTCGTCACGGCGGCCGAGGAGTGGCTGGAGTTCGACGCCGAGGTCACCGTCCCCGAGGGCGCCGCCGAGGAGTTCGTCGGCCGGCTGTGGGACGAGCGGGTCGCCGAGCAGGCCGCGTGGACGGGGACCACCGACCCGGAGCGGGTGACGCGCGCCTTCGAGGCGCTGGCGGACCGGGGCCTCATCGCCCGGGAGAACTTCGCCTGCTGCACACGCTGCGGGGTGTCCGAGATCCGCGAGACGGCGGCGGAGGGGGCGCGCGGATATGTCTTCTTCCACGCCCAGCGCACCGAGGCGGCGGCCGCCGGGCACGGACTGACCCTGTACTTCGGCGGGTTCGAGAGGCCCGGCACAGTGCCCGGGGCCGCCGGGCGGGCGGCGGGGACGGTGGAAATCGGCCATGAGGTGGTGGCCGCGCTGCGGGCCGCCGGGCTCACCCCGCACTGGGACGGGACGGCCACCAGCGCCGTGGAGGTGCGGCCGCTCGTCTGGCACCGGCGGCTTCCGGCGCGGGGCTGAGGTGTTCCGGGGCGGCGGGCGGGGGTGGGTTGTCGCCCCGTCGCCATCTGGCCGAAACAGCGCGGACGTCGTGCGGATCACGTCCCGACCGGCGAGACCGGGCTCCTGCGCAGGGCGGTGGTCTGCTTCAATGGGGGGCATGACCGGTATCCACCAGCACGCAGCGACGGGTCGCACCGACCTCGAGCCGTTCTGGCCTTCCCGTCAGCACCACGATTTCGACCGGGTGTGTTGCCGCGCGGTGTACGCGCGGGCCCTCTGACGCCGTCCGACCGTCTCTCCGACCGTCGTTCACACCCCGGCCTCCGGCCAGCGCGCAAGACGTACGCACGTCTCCGTCCGTCCTTCCTCGCGCGAAAGAGCTGACCTCTCATGGCGAACACCCGTTCCTTCTCCGCCGTTTCCGCCGCCGCCCCCGCCGCGGGCGCACCCTCCCCCGGCCCCGTGCCGCCGCTGACCGGCAGGCATCGCCTGCGGGCCGTCGACCGCGACGAGGTGGTCTCGGTGGAGGACTTCCTGCCGCCGGGCGCGACCTGGCTGCCCGCCCCGCCGCACACCCTGCCGACGCTGCCGGGCCGGCCGCCCATGGTCGGGTACCTGCTGCTGGTGCCCGCCGACCAGCACCCGACCCTCGCCGCCGCCCCGACCACCCCCGCCGCCCCCGTCCTCCCGGAGCAGCCGGCGGGCGGTCCGGACCGGGCGCAGGCCGCCCCGGTCCGGGGCGAGGGCGCGGTCACCGTGGACACCGTGCAGCGCACGGCGTGGGTGGACGGGCGGGCGCTGGACCTGACGTACCTGGAGTTCGAACTCCTCGCCCACCTGGTCGCGCACCCCCACCGGGTGCACACGCGCGACCAGTTGGTGACGACGGTGTGGGGCTACGGGCACGTCGGGGACGGGCGGACCGTCGATGTGCATGTGGCCCGGCTGCGGCGCAAGCTGGGCGCCGAGCACCGCCGCACGATCCAGACCGTGCGGCGGGTCGGCTACAAGTACACGCCCTGAACTCCCCCGTCCCCGGCGCTGGTTACGCGGCGGCCCGCTCCCGGGCCGCCGCCCTGGCGCGGAGCCTCGCCACCAGGCCGAGCACCAGGTCCAGGGCGAGGAACGCCAGCAGGCTGATGCCCAGCAGCGGCACGAACCAGCCGACCACGGCCGTGGCGGCGGCGAGCGGCAGCAGCACGGTCACCGGCGCCTTGCGCCAGGCGCCGCGCGGCAGGGGCCGCCCGGCGCTCAGCTTGCGCTCCTTGGTGGGGCGGCGCTGCCACCACATGCGGTAGCCCCAGACGATCAGCAGGATCAGCGCGACCATCAGCCCGGCCAGGACGAGCTGGTTGGCCAGTCCGAAGAGGACGCCCATGTGCGCGTCGATGCCGAAGCGGGTCAGCTTGGCGAGGACCGGGTAGTCGTCGAACCGGAGGTCGTCGATGACCAGGCCGTCCGCCGGGTCGACGGCGACCGAGTCCAACCGGACCGGGTACTGGGTGTCGGTCTCCTTCACGACGTAGCCGTTGCCCTCGGTGGGGAGGGTGACCGCGAGCGGGCCGTCCAGCCCGTGGCCGCGCGCGGCGGCCACCGCGTTGTCGACGCCGATGTCCGCGCCCTGGTGGCCGGTACCGCCGTCGTGGCCCGCGTGACCGCCGTCGCCGTGGCCCTCGTGGCCGCCGCCGTCACCGCCGGTGCCGGGTTCGAGGGCGGCGGAGACGGCCGGGGTCGCGCCGCCGAGCTGGTCCTGGACGGCGCCGATGTTCTCGCCCGCGTACCGCGACCAGGTCAGACCGGTGGCGGAGAGGATCACCAGTCCGGTGACGGCCCAGAGGCCGACCGAGCCGTGCAGGCTCAGGGTGCGGCGGCGGCCGGTGGCGCCCTTCTCGGGCCGCAGCAGGTCCCGCTTGGCGCGCCGCCTGCGGCCGAGCCACAGGACCAGCCCGCCGAGGGCGACCACCCACAGCCAGCTCGCGGCGAGTTCGCTGTAGTGGCGTCCTGCGTCGCCGAGGTGCAGATCGCGGTGGAGCTCGTCGAGCCAGGTCCGCAGGGGCAGGGCGCCGGAACTGCCGTAGGAGGGCAGCTCCCCGCGTATCTGCGCGGTGTAGGGGTCGACGAAGACGGCGAGGGACCGGCCCTCCTCGACCTCGGGCGAGGCCATCAGGACGCGGGTGGTGGCGCCCTCCTCGGCCGGGGGCCAGACGGCGGTGACGGTGGCGTCCGGGTGGGCCGCGCGGGCCGCGGCGACCTGCTCGTCCAGCGGAAGGACGCGTTCGCCGACGGGGGCGGTCAGCTCGTGCCGGTAGACGAGCTTCTCGGCCTGGAAGGAGAGGGCGTAGAGCAGGCCGCTGACGGCGGCGACCAGCAGGAGGGGGCCGATGAGGAGGCCCGCGTAGAAGTGGAGACGGAGCAGCAGCGGCCGCAGCGAGCCGCCGGAGCGGGGCGGGGCGGTGCTTCTCCCCTCGTTGGCCGGGTCGTCGGTCCGGCCGTCGGTCGGGTCGGTGGGGGTGGTGCCCTGGCTGGGGGCGTCGATGGACATGGCGGTCCTAGGGAGTCGGTGTGACATGGGGATTCGCGGCCCCAGGTCAGACGGTTGCTCCCGGGGCCGTGGCGCGGTGGAGGGGCCGCGCGGGCGGCCCGCGCCGGACGAGCGCGTGCGCGAGGACGACCGAACGCGGCGACGGCCGGGGTGCCCGGCGGACGGGCGCGGGACGCGGGGTCGCGGGGAGGCGTACGGCGGCGAGCAGCAGCCGCACCGGGGTGAAGGCGGCGGCGAGCACGGCACGGGCGAGCTGGAAGAGGGCCGCCTCGCCTCGGGCGAGCCAGAGGGCGCAGACCCCGGCGGCGAGGACATGGGCCACGAGCATCCCGGAGCCCGCGCCCTGGTCCGTGGCGGCCGCGAGCGCGTCGGCGACGGCCGGGGTGCCGGCGGTGTGGCCGTGGCCCGGGCCGGGGTGGTGGTGGACGGCGCCCGGTCCGGTGCCGGAGAACAGGGTGTGCAGCGCGCCCTGCACGGCGAGCAGTCCCGCACCGATCGCGACGGGACCGCGCCTGCGGCCCGCGGCGCACCAGCCACCGAGGGCGGTCGCCGCGAAGGCGGCGAGGAGGACGGCGGGCGGGAGATCGTGCGCAGACTGGGACGAATGCCCCACGGCGGCCAGTGCGACGGCCACGGCCGCGAAGAGTGCGGCTCGCAGGGCGCGCATCGGCGACCGGGCATCCGTCATCGTCGGACATGGTGCCATCCCGTGGGGCGTGCGGGGAGGGTGTGACCGGGGGTAGGTCCACCCGGGCGGTCCGGGACGCCACGGCAGGGGGTGGTGCCAGGTACACCCCCGGTCCGGTGGCCCGGCCCCGTGCGCGGCCCCGGCCCCGCCCGGGAGACTGGTCCCCGACCGGACGACGGACCGGACGGCGGGACGCACGACACACCGGACCACATACCGCGCGACGGACCGGACCGCGACCGGACCGACAGGACCGACAACCGGCAGGACCAGCAGGACCAGCCAGGGGGAGACCACGGTGTTCACACGGATACGCACCTCACTCACGGCGGGCGCGCGGGGACTCGCGCTCGCACTGACCGCGCTGGTCGGATCGATTCTGCTGTTCACCCTGACCGCCGTGTCCCTCTCCCTGGTCGTCATCGGCCCCGGCGTCTTCACCACCCCGCCGCTGCTGCGGCTGGTGCGCGCCCACGCCGACCGCCGTCGGCTGCTCGCCGCCCGCTGGTCGGACGTCCGTATCCCCGTGACCCCCGCGTCCGCACCGCGCCCGCCGGACGCGGAGCACCGGGGTCTCACCGGGGCCGTGGCCGAGTGCACACGGCTGCTGAAGGACCCGGCGACCTGGCGGGACCTGCGGTGGCTGCTCGCCGATATGACCGCGGGCGCGACCGTCGCCCTGCTCGCGCCGGCCCTGCTGCTTGAAGGCGTGTTCGGGGTGCTGCTCGCGGCCGGGCTGTGGCGGCCGATCGTGGAGGCCGAGGGCGGCGCCCACTGGTACACCTTCCTGCCCGTGCAGGACGGGTTCACGGCGGCCCTCGCCGCCGGTCTCGGGCTGGTGTGGTTCGCGCTCGGGGTGGCCGCGGGCCCCGCCCTGGTCCGCGTCCACTTCCGGATCACCGCCGCCGCGCTCACGCCGGACCGGCAGGAGGAGCTGGCGCGGCGCGTCGACCGGCTGACCGCGACCCGGCACGACGCGGTGGACAGCTCGGCGGCCGAACTGCGCCGTATCGAGCGGGATCTGCACGACGGCGCGCAGGCCCGGCTGGTGGCGGTGGGCATGAGCCTGAGCACGGTGGAGGCCCTGATCGAGAAGGACCCGGCGCAGGCGAAGCTGCTGATCGCCACCGCGCGGGAGTCCTCGGCGGAGGCGCTGACCGAGCTGCGGGACCTGGTGCGGGGCATCCATCCGCCGGTGCTGGCCGAACGCGGCCTCGGCGACGCGGTGCGGGCCCTCGCCCTGCGCCTGCCGGTGCCCGTGGAGGTCGACGTGGAACTGCCGGGCCGCGCGGACGCACCGGTCGAGTCGGCCGCGTACTTCGCGGTGAGCGAGGCGCTGACCAACGCGGTGAAGCACGGGAACCCCGGCCGGATCTGGGTCGATCTCTCCTACGCGCAGGGCGCGTTGAGGATCTCGGTCACCGACGACGGCCGGGGCGGCGCGGTGGTCGGGGCGGGCTCGGGCCTGAGCGGGATCGAACGCAGGCTCGGTACATTCGACGGCGTCCTGGCCGTCAGCAGCCCCGCGGGCGGTCCCACCATGGTCACCATGGAGATCCCTTGCGCGTTGTCCTAGCCGAGGACCTGTTCCTGCTGCGTGACGGCCTGGTCCGGATGCTGGAGGCCTTCGGCTGCGAGATCCTCGCGGCGGTCGAGTCCGGTCCGGAGCTGAGCCGGGCGCTCGCGGAACTGGAGCCGGACGTCGCCGTGGTGGACGTCCGGCTCCCGCCGTCGCACACCGACGAGGGCCTCCAGTGCGCCCTGGCCGCCCGCCGGGCACGGCCGGGCCTGCCGGTGCTGGTCCTCTCCCAGCACGTCGAGCAGCTGTACGCGCGGGAGTTGCTGGCCGACGGCACCGGAGGGGTCGGGTATCTGCTCAAGGACCGGGTCTTCGACGCGGAGCAGTTCGTGGACGCGGTGCGCCGGGTGGCGGCCGGCGGGACGGCGATGGACCCGCAGGTGATCTCGCAGCTCCTCACCCGCCGCTCCGGGGACCGGCCGATGGGCGGGCTGACCCCGCGCGAGCTGGAGGTCATGGAGCTGATGGCGCAGGGGCGTTCGAACGCGGCGATCGCCACGCAGCTCGTGGTGACCGAGCGGGCGGTGGCGAAGCACACGTCCAACATCTTCGCCAAGCTGGACCTGCCGGTGTCGGAGGACGACAACCGGCGGGTGCTGGCGGTGCTCGCCTATCTGGACCACGGGCAGACCCGGTGACCCCGGCTCCGCCGGACGGGCGGCGGTGTCCGGGATGGGCCGCAATCACCGCTATGCCACTGGAGGTTCGAACAAAAAGCGGCCGGCGTTGAACACCCCATGAGCCACTCCCGTATGGAACGGCGCGCTTCTCCCTCTGCCGGGACCCCCTTTCCCATCCCTACACCCGGCAACGAAGCAGAGGAGTTCCATGGGACGCACATCAAGAAAACGATCGAAGCTGGCCAACCGGGCGATCGCTGCCACGGCCGCCCTGGTCATGGGCGGGGGCGGGCTGATCGCGGCCAATTCCTATGCCTCTGCCGGACAGGGCTGGTGGCCTGGCGGGAAGGGCGACCAGCAGCAGAACCGCGCCAGGACCGTCGCGGGTCAGCCGGTGTCCACCATCGACTGCCCCGACGTCGGCAACTCCCTCCAGGAGGTGCCGGACGACCAGCGGTTCGCGGTCGACCGGGAACTGGCCACGCTGGACACCCAGATCACCACCTCGTACCAGCGGCTCGCCGAGAACAAGCAGCGGGTGGTCGCGGACCGGTCGTTCGGCGAGAACCAGATCCTGGCGCCGCTGCGCAACGAGCGGCTGGTGATCATCCAGCGGATCGTCGCGCTGATCGACCGCTCGGCCGAACGCCCCCAGGGCCTGGAGGCGATGGCCCCCTGCACCCTCCGCAACGACGACGCCGGCAACAACAACGGCAACAACGGCGGCGGGGGCAACAACAACGGCGGCAACGACAACGGCCAGGGCAACGGCCAGGGCAACGGTCAGAACGGCGGCCAGAACGGCGGTGACAACGGCGACGGCCAGAACGGTGGCGGTGGCGGCTTCGGCGGCCAGGCCGGCAACGGCCCCGTCGCGGGCGACTTCGTCAACATCCA
>NZ_JBEXXN010000070.1:7518-32383 GCF_040630445.1 Streptomyces sp. NPDC005805 | reverse complement strand
CGATCGCCTTGGGCGTGACGTCCCGGGCGACGCCCGAGAGGTACTTCTCGTCGACCTCGATCACACCGAAGCGGGCGTCCGAGCCGCCCGCCCCGCGCCGTGCGTCTCGGACATTCCCTAGGCCCGCAGCGGGGTGAGGGCGGGGGCCTGGCCGGGGACGCCCGGGGCCTCGCGGCGTTCCAGGCCGAAGCTGGTGAACGCGGTGCGGCGGGGCAGCGGGTAGACCTCGGTGCCGGTGAGGGCGTTGAGGATGGTGGCGCTGCGCCAGGCGGCGAGTCCGAGGTCGGGGGCGCCGACGCCGTGAGTGTGGCGTTCGGCGTTCTGGACGTGGACGGCGCCGGTGACGGCGGGGTCGAGTCTCATCCGGTACTGCTCGTCGACGAGGGGGCGGCCCTGGGCGTCGCGGCGCAGATAGGGGTCGAGTCCGGCGAGGAGCCTGCCGAGGGGGCGTTCGCGGTAGCCGGTGGCGAGGACGACGGCGTCGGTGGTGAGGCGGGAGCGGGTGCCCTGCCGGGTGTGCTCCAGATGGAGTTCGATCTTGGTGGTGGCGACCCGGCCGGCGGTGCGGACGGTGACGCCGGGGGTGAGGACGGCGTCGGGCCAGCCGCCGTGCAGGGTGCGCTGGTAGAGCTCCTCGTGGACGGCGGCGATGGTCCCGGCGTCGATGCCCTTGTGGAGCTGCCACTGCCCGGGGAGGAGTTCGTCGCGGACGCGTTCGGGCAGGGCGTGGAAGTAGCGGGTGTAGTCGGGGGTGAAGTGCTCCAGGCCGAGCTTGCTGTACTCCATGGGCGCGAAGGACTCGGTGCGGGCGAGCCAGTGGAGGCGTTCGCGTCCTGCGGGCCGGGCGCGGAGCAGGTCGAGGAAGACCTCGGCGCCGGACTGCCCGGAGCCGATGACGGTGACGTGCTCGGCGGCGATCAGGGCCTCGCGGTGGGCGAGGTAGTCGGCGGAGTGGAGGACGGGCACGCCGGGGGCCTCGGCGAGGGGGCGCAGGGGTTCGGGGACCTGGGGTTCGGTGCCGACGCCGAGGGCGATGTTGCGGGTGTAGGCGCGGCCGAGGGCCTCGGCCTCCCCTGCGGGGTCGAGCTGGGTGTAGTCGACCTCGAACAGGTCGCGTTCGGGGTTCCAGCGGACGGCGTCGACCTGGTGGCCGAAGTGGAGGCCGGGGATGCGTTCGGCGGCCCAGCGGCAGTAGGCGTCGTACTCGGCGCGCTGGATGTGGAACTTCTCGGCGAAGTAGAAGGGGAAGAGGCGTTCCTTCGCGCGGAGGTAGGCGAGGAAGGACCAGGGGCTGGCGGGGTCGGCGAGGGTGACCAGGTCGGCGAGGAAGGGGACCTGGAGGGTGGCGCCCTCGATGAGGAGGCCGGGGTGCCAGCGGAAGTCGGGGCGCTGCTCGTAGAAGGCGGTGGCGAGGTCGCCGGGGACGCCGTGGGCGAGGGCGGCGAGGGAGAGGTTGAACGGGCCGATGCCGATGCCCACGAGGTCGTGGGGGCGGTCGGGTTCGGCCGCCGCCGGGGCGGCCTCGGGTGCGGGCGTGGCGGTCATCGGGGGGTGCTGCCTTCCACGAGTGCGATCAGGGCGTCGAGGCGGTCGGGGGTGGTGTGCGGGTTGAGGAGGGTGGCCTTGAGCCAGACCCGGCCGTCGGCGCGGGCGCGGCCGAGGACGGCCCGGCCCTCGGTGAGGAGGGTGCGGCGGACGGCGGCGGTCTGCTCGTCGGTGGCGCCGGCGGGGCGGAAGAGGACGGTCGACAGGGCGGGCCGGGCGTGGAGTTCGAGGCGGGGGTGCTTGTCGACGAGGTCGGCGAGGTCCTGGGCGAGGTCGCAGACGCGGTCGACGAGGGCGCCGAGGCCGCCCCGGCCGAGGGCCCGGAGGGTGACGGCGGTCTTGAGGATGTCGGGGCGGCGGGTGGTGCGCAGGGAGCGGCCGAGGAGGTCGGGGAGTCCGGCGTCGGTGTCGTCCTCGGCGTTGAGGTAGTCGGCGGTGTGCGCGAGGGGGGCGAGCCGGCGGCTGTCGGCGACGGCGAGGAGGCCGGCGGCGACGGGCTGCCAGCCGAGTTTGTGCAGGTCGAGGGTGACGGTGTCGGCGCGGTCGAGTCCGGCGAGGAGGTGGCGGCGGGTGTCACTGAAGAGGAGCGGGCCGCCGTAGGCGGCGTCGACGTGGAGGGCGGCCCGGTGGCGGGCGGCGAGGTCGGCGATGCCGGGGAGGGGGTCGATGCGGCCGGTGTCGGTGGTTCCGGCGGTGGCGGCGACGAGGAGGGGGCCGGGGGTGGCGGCGAGGACGCGGTCCAGGGCCGCGAGGTCGTGGAGGGGGGCGGTGACCGGGGCGGGGAGGCCGAGGAGCCAGGCGGCGCGGCGCACGGAGTGGTGGGTGTCCTCGCCGCACACGACGCGCAGGGGGCCGTGGGGGGCGTGCTGTTCGCGGGCGAGGAGGAGGGCGAGCTGGTTGGACTCGGTGCCGCCGGTGGTGACGAGGGCGTCGGCTCCCGGGGTGCCGGGGCCCGGGAACACCTCGGCGGCGAGCGCCCGGGTGAGGGCCGCTTCGAGTTCGGAGGCGGCGGGGGCCTGGTCCCAGGAGTCCATCGAGGGGTTGAGCGCGGCGGCGGCGAGGTCGGCGGCGACGGCGAGCGCGAGCGGCGGGGTGTGCAGATGGGCCGCGCACAGGGGGTCGGCGGGGTCGGCGGAGCCGTGGGCGACGGCTTCGACGAGGCGGCGCAGGGCGGCCTCGGGGTCTTCGCCGTGCTCGGGCAGCGGGTCGCCGAGGGCGTCGGCCATCCGCCGCGCGACGGCCTCGGGCCCGCCGGCGGGTAGCGGCCCGCCCCGTGCGGCGGCCCCGGCGCGCAGCGCGTCGAGGGTGACGTCGAGCAGGGGCCGCAGCGCGTCCGGCCCGCCGGCCCCGCCGGCGAGGGGCGGAAGGTGCGGTGGCGGCAGCGGCGGGGCGGGCATGCGGGGTCCTTCGGCGGTCCGTGACACGGGGGCGGGCGAGTGGCCCACCACCCGTGCTCAACGAGCCGGAGGCGCGGGGGTATTGGGTACGGCCCCGCCGCCACGCCACCCGTGCCCGGCCTCGGCCGGGGGTGGCCGTGCACCGACCCGCGCCGAACCGGGCCCGCGCCCGCGTACCCTCCCCCGGTGCGTCCGCGTCCGGGTACGGCCTGCCGTCCGGCTTCCAGCCGCCACCAGGGGCCTTGCCTCCGCAGGGCGCGCCCCGGCCGCCGCCGTGCCGACGCCCTTGCAGGGCGTGGCCGGGGCCCGGCCACCACCGGCACGTGCACCGGTCCGCCTGCGCCGTGCCGGCCCGCCCCGCCCGGAGACCGGGGCCCGGCTGTCGCGCCCGGGGCCTGGCGCCCCGGCGCGCGCCCCCGGGTCCGCTCAGGCGCCCCCCTCACGCCCCCCGGACGCGCAGCGCGCGGGCCAGGTCGTCGAGTTGGTCGACCAGCTTGCGGCGCAGGGCCGGGAGGAGGTCGTCGCGGCGCAGGCACTCCTCGCCGAGGCGCAGCGCCTCGGCGGTGACCTCGTGGACGGGGAAGGCGTGCCGCCCGGCGGCCTCCGCGATGACCGGGCCCCGGCGGGCGGCCAGCGCGGTGGCGTCGGGGTAGTAGCGGTGGACGTACTCCCGCGTGAGGGCGGCCTGTTCGGGCTGCCAGAAGCCCTGGGCGGTGGCGGCGAACAGGTAGTTGGACAGGTCGTCGGTCTCGAAGAGCCGGGACCAGGCGGCCGCCTTGGCCTTCTCGTCGGGCAGGGCGGCCCGGCAGCGGGCCGCGCCCTCCTGGCCGGTCGCGCTCGGATCCCGCGCGAGTTCCGCGTCGATCGCGTTCTCGTCGGCCGCGCCGAGGACGCAGAGCCGGGTGAGGATCCGCCAGCGCAGTTCGGGGTCGAGGGCGGGGCCGCCGGGGACGTTGCCGTCGTCCAGCCACTCCTGGAGGGAGCCGGGGTGGGAGGCGGCATCGACGAAGTGGCGGACGGCGGTCAGGCGCATACCCGGGTCGCTGCCGTCCTCGGTGCGGCGCAGCAGGGCGCGGCAGGTGTCGGTGACGGCGGCGAGGGCGGCCGGGCGCTGCTCGGGCGGCAGACAGCAGTCGGCGATCTGGCCGGCGGCGAAGGCGAGGACGCCCTGGACGACGGCGAGGTCGCTCTCGCGCGGGAGATGGGCGCGGGCCGCCTCCAGGTAGGCGGTGGGGGCGAGTTCGCCGTCGCGGACCATGTCGCGGGCGGCGTTCCAGATGACCGCGCGGGTCAGCGGGTCGGGGACGCCGGACAGGGAGGTGAGGGCGGTGGCCCAGGACTCGGTGTCGAGGCGGACCTTGGCGTAGGTGGTGTCGCCGTCGTTGAGGACGACCAGGGCGGGCCGGCGGCCGGGGTGGTGCCCTTCCTCGGTGAGGGGCACGTCGGCCTCGGTGCGGTCGCGCAGCACGAGGGCGCCGGGCTCGACGGGGTCGCGGTCGTAGGTGCCCACGGTGATGCGGTGGGGGCGGCTGCCCTGGTGGCCGATGTCCAGGGACCAGCCGCCGCCGGTCTCGGTGACGGTGGGGGTGAGGGTGTCGACGCCGGTGGTGCGCAGCCAGGCGGCGGCCCAGGCGTGCACGTCCCGGTCGGTGGCGTCGGCGAGGGAGTCGAGGAAGTCGGCGAGGGTCGCGTTGCCGAACTTGTGGCGGGCGAAGTGGTTGTTGATGCCCGCGAGGAAGTCCTTCTCGCCGAGCCAGGTGACCAGCTGGCGCAGCGCGGAGGCGCCCTTGGCGTAGGAGATGCCGTCGAAGTTGAGCAGGGCGGAGGCGGTGTCGGGGACGGCCTCCGGGTCGGGGGCGACAGGGTGGGTGGAGGGCCGCTGGTCGGCGTCGTAGCCCCAGGACTTGCGGGCGATGCCGAAGTCCACCCAGGTGTCGGTGAAGCGGGTGGCCTCGGTGAGGGTCTGGTAGCCCATGTACTCGGCGAAGGACTCGTTGAGCCAGATGTCGTCCCACCAGGCGAGGGTGACGAGGTCGCCGAACCACATGTGGGCCATCTCGTGGGCGACGACCATGGCGCGGGTCTGGCGCTGGGTGTCGGTGACGGCGGAGCGGTAGACGAACTCGTCGCGGAAGGTGACGAGTCCGGGGTTCTCCATGGCGCCGGCGTTGAACTCGGGGACGAAGGCCTGGTCGTAGGAGTCGAAGGGGTACGGCTCCTCGAACTTCTCGTGGTAGCGGTCGAAGCACTGGCGGGTGATCTCGAGGAGTTCGTCCGCGTCGGCGTCGAGATGGGGGGCGAGGGAGCGGCGGACGTGCAGGCCGAAGGGGAGTCCGGCGTGCTCGGTGCGCACGGAGTGCCAGGGGCCGGCGGCGACCGCGACCAGATAGGTGGAGATCGGCGGGGTGGGGGCGCAGGTCCAGTGCCCGTCGCCGTCGTGGGTGGCGATGCCGTTGCCGAGGACGGTCCAGCCGGCGGGGGCGGTGACCGCCATCTCGAAGACGGCCTTGAGGTCGGGCTGGTCGAAGGCGGCGAAGACGCGCTGCACGTCCTCCATGAACAGCTGGGTGTAGACGTAGGTCTCGCCGTCGCCGGGGTCGGTGAAGCGGTGCATGCCCTCGCCGGTGCGGGAGTAGCGCATCCGCGCCTCGACGCGCAGCCGGTGCTCGCCGGGGGCGAGTCCGGTGAGCGGGTAGCGGTTGCCGTCGAGGGCGGCGGGGTCGAGGGGCTGTCCGTCGAGCGTGAGGGAGCGCAGCTCGGAGGGCTTGAGCTCGACGAAGGTGTCCCCGGCGGACCGCGCGGTGAAGTGGATGTGGGTCACCGACGCGAAGTCGTCGTCGCCGGTGGTCAGGTCGAGGGCGACCGAGTAGCGGTGGACGTCGATCAGCCGGGCACGGTTCTGCGCTTCGTCGCGCGTGAGTACGGACATGGGGTCATGCTGCCCGATGCGCGCGTTCCGGTACACGGGGGGCCGTTGCGCCGGTGGCGTACGGCGCGCACGGGGCGGGCGGGGTCCGGCCCGGGGTGCGCTGGGGCGGGGTGCGGGGTGCGGGGTCCGGGCGGACGGGCGGACGGGCGGGACCGGCCACGATCCGCCCCGCCCGCGCGCCGGGTCACTCCCCCGGCGCGGCCGGAGTCGCCTCCGCGATGGTCTCGTGGTGCCGGATCACCTCGGCGATGATGAAGTTCAGCAGCTTCTCGGCGAAGGCGGGGTCGAGCCGGGCGCTCTCCGCGAGCTGCCGCAGCCGTTCGATCTGGCGCGCCTCGCGGGCCGGGTCGGCGGGGGGAAGCTGGTGCTCGGCCTTGAGATGGCCGACCTGCTGGGTGCACTTGAAGCGCTCGGCGAGCATGTACACGACTGCGGCGTCGATGTTGTCGATGCTCTCGCGCAGCCGGTTCAGCTCGGCGCGGACGCCGTCGTCGATGTCACTCGTGGTCATGGTCAGCGAGCTTACGTCGAAGGCCCCAGCACGGTCGGAGGGTGTTCGGCGTCCGGGACGCGGTCGCTCCAGCCTCCCGGGACGACGCGTCCCTGCTGCTCACGGAAGCGCACGGGGGCGAGGCCGACCCGGCGGGTGAAGAGGCGGGAGAAGTAGGCGGGGTCCTCGTAGCCGACGCGGCGGGCGACCGCGGCGACGGGCAGTCCGGTGGTGGCGAGGAGTTCCTTGGCGCGGCCCAGCCGGATACCGAGGAGGTAGTCCTTGGGGCTGCACCCGGCGGCGCGGCGGACGGCGGTGCGCAGTTCGGCGGGGGTCATGCCGTGCCGGGCGGCGTGCTCGGCGACGGTGAGCGGCCGGAAGGCGTCCCGGGCGAGGGCGGTGAGCACGGGGTCGCCGCCGGCGCCGGTGTCGGCGCGGGCGCGGCGCAGGGTGACCAGGAGTTCATGGACGGCGGCCGCGGTCTCGATCTCCAGCAGCGGGTTGCCGCGCCGGGCGGCCCGGGCGATCCGGCCGACGACCGCGCGGGCGCCGGCCGCGTCGGAGAGGGGGACGACGGGCCGGTCGGGTTCGATGCAGCCGAGTTCGGTGTAGATGGCGGTGGCGGGGCCGGTGAAGTCGACGAAGCACTCGTCCCAGCCGCCGGGGCCGGGCCCGTAGTGGTGGGGGACGGAGGGGGTGAGCCAGATCACGGCGGGGGCGGTGACCCGGGTGCGGCGCCCGTCGGCGGTGCGGTACCAGCCGCTGCCCGCGGTGACGACGACGGCGACGTGGTGGTCCAGGGTGCGGGGGCCGACGGTGGGCAGCCGGCCGTGCTGGAGGCCGACGCCGAGGCAGACCAGGCCGAGGCGGTGGTGGACCGGTCCTGGCGTGAAGTAGCGCATCCAGGTGTGGTACATGCGGTCTCTCCCCTCCCCCGTCCCGCCGCGTTCCCGGGCCGCCGGGTCCACCCGGTCCGCCCGGTCGGCGCCGAGTCCAAGGAAGCCCGATCTTTGTCCATGGACCGACCGCACGCCAGGGGGCGATGGTGCCGGAGTGGACGGGCGAGAGAGGGGCGGTCCGGTGGCGGACTCGACGGCGGACGGGTGGCGGGGCGGCACGGCGGCCCGCGGGAGCGCGCCGGACAAGCGGGACCGGGCTGCGGCCGGGCCGCACTTCGCCGTGGGCGAGCGGGACTTCCTGCTGGACGGGCGGCCCGTGCGGCTGCTGTCGGGCGCGCTGCACTACTTCCGGGTGCACGAGGCGCAGTGGGCGCACCGGCTGGGGATGCTGCGCGCGATGGGGCTCAACTGCGTGGAGACGTACGTCCCGTGGAACCTGCACGAGCCGCGGCCGGGCCACTACGCGGACGACGCGGCGCCGGGCCGCTTCCTGGACGCGGTGGCGGCGGCGGGCCTGTGGGCGATCGTCCGCCCGGGGCCGTACATCTGCGCCGAGTGGGAGAACGGCGGGCTGCCGCACTGGCTGACCGGCCGGCTGGGGCGGCGGGTGCGCACCGAGGACCCGGAGTACCTGGGCCATGTGGAGCGCTGGTTCACCCGGCTGCTGCCGCAGGTCGCGGCGCGCGAGTGCGGGCGCGGCGGGCCGGTGGTGCTGGTGCAGGCGGAGAACGAGTACGGCAGTTACGGCTCGGACCGGGAGTACCCGCGCCAGATGGTGGAGCTGCTGCGCGGCTGCGGGATCACGGTGCCTCTGTTCACCTCGGACGGGCCGGAGGACCATATGCTCACCGGCGGCTCGGTACCGGGGGTGCTCGCGACGGTGAACTTCGGCTCGGGGGCGGCCGAGGCGTTCGCCGCGCTGCGCCGCCACCGGCCGGACGGGCCGCTGATGTGCATGGAGTTCTGGTGCGGCTGGTTCGCGCACTGGGGCGAGGAGCCGGCCCGGCGCGATCCGGCGGAGGCGGCCGCGGCGCTGCGGGAGATCCTGGACGCGGGCGCCTCGGTGAACGTCTATATGGCGCACGGCGGCACGAGCTTCGGCGGCTGGGCGGGGGCGAACCGTTCCGGGCCGTTGCACGACGGGGCGCTGGAGCCGACGGTGACCTCCTACGACTACGGCGCCCCGGTGGACGAGGCGGGGCGGCCGACGGAGCTGTTCCACCGTTTCCGGGAGGTGCTGGCGCCGTTCCACGACGGCCCGCTGCCCGATCCGCCGCCCGCGCCCGCGCGGCTGTCCGCTCCGGTCCGGGCGTCGGCCGGGGCGTGGACGCCGCTCGCGGAGGTGCTCGACGGGCTCGGCGGCAAGGAGTGGGAGGGCCCGGTCCCGCCGACCTTCGAGGAGCTGGACGTGGACCGGGGGCTGGTCCGGTACCGGGTGGAGGTGCCCGGGCCGCGCGCTCCCCTGCCGCTGCGGGTGGCGGGGCTGCGGGACCGGGCGGTGGTGCGCGTCGACGGGGAGCGGGCCGGGGTCCTGGACGAGGAGCGGCCGGAGCTGCCGGGGCCGGTGGCGGGCCCGGCGGTGGTGGAGCTGTGGGTGGAGTCCCTGGGCCGGGTCAACTACGGGCCCCGGACGGGTGAGCCGAAGGGGATCACGGGCGGGATCCTGCACGAGCGGCAGTTTCTGCACGGGGTCCGGGCCCGGGGGCTGCGGCTGGACGCCTTCGAGGACGCGGCGGCGGTGGCGCGGCTGCCGTGGCGGACGCCGGACGCGGGCGGGGGCTCCGCGTCCGGGGAGGCGGCGTCCGGGGAGGCGGCGGGCGAGGAGGCGGCGACCGGGCTGTTCCGGGTGGACGCCGAGGTGTCCGGGCCGGGTGACGCCTGGCTCGAACTCCCGGGCTGGACGCGCGGCTTCGTCTGGGTGAACGGTTTCTGCCTCGGCCGCTACTGGTCCCGGGGCCCGCAGGACGCGCTGTACGTTCCGGGGCCGATGCTGCGCCGGGGCCGGAACGGGCTGTGGGTGCTGGAGCTGGAGGGCGCGGCCCCGGACCACGCCGTCCGGCTGAGCTGACGCCCCCGCCCGTACGGACACCCCCGCCCCCGCCGGGTGCGGCGGGGACGGGGGCGCGGTCCGAGAGGAACCGGGGTCGTCACAGACCGGCGGCCGCCGACCTGATCGCGGAGGCGAAGGTGGAGACCTCGGTGTAGACGCCCGGGTAGCCGGCGCGGGCGCAGCCGTAGCCCCAGCTCACGATGCCGACCTGGATCCAGGCGCCGGCGTTGTCGCGGCGGAACATCGGGCCGCCGGAGTCGCCCTGGCAGGTGTCGGTGCCGCCCTGGTTGTAGCCGGCGCAGATCTCCTCGTTGGCGACGAGCTCGTTGCCGTACGCCTGGCGGCAGGTGGCGTCGGAGACGAACGGGACCTGGGCCTTGAGCAGGTAGCGCTGCTGCGCGCCGCCCTCGCGGTTGGCGCCCCAGCCGGCGACCGTGAAGGTGCCGTTGTTGTAGGCGGTGGTGTCGGCGATCTTGAGGGTCGGCAGGTTGATGGGCTGGGCCAGCTTGATCAGGGCCCAGTCCTTGCCGATGCCGTTGTAGCCGGGGGCGCGCAGGACCTTGGTGGAGCGGACCTTGATGGCGCTGGGGTGCTGGAGGTCTACCTGGCCGGCGGTGGCGGTGATGCTGGTGTTGTTGCCGGAGGCGCCGACGCAGTGGGCGGCGGTCAGGACGATGTCCTGGGTGTAGAGCGATCCGCCGCAGCCCATGGAGAGGCGGACCATGAACGGGAACTCGCCCTGGGCGGCGCGGGTGCCGCCGACCACCGGCGGGGGCGCGGCGAAGGCGGCGGTGGGCTGGAGGCTGACCCCGGCCAGGATGACGGCGGCGGCGGCGACGGATCTCTTGAGGGTGCGCAGGAGTCTCTTCAAGGGACTGCCCTTCGTGGGGGGTTGCGGCGGATGCGACTGCCGTGGCGCATGCGGTGGTGCAGGGGGATGGAGCGGATTGCACTGGGGATCTGACATGCGCTCGACAAGACGTGTTCCGGATTATGGGGACCGCACAACGGACACACAAGGAGTACCTTTCAGCCATTCCCGGGACCGGCGGCGGCGCGCCGTACAGTGGACGACGGCCGGCAGTCACGCACGGGGTGCCACGGGGGTACGGGCATGGCGAACGTCAGCGACACCAGCGAGGTGGCCCGGGGCTACCCCCATCTCGGCACCGTCCGGTCCGCCGTCACCGCGCTGTACCGCAGGATCTCCGCCGACGGGGTGCTCGCGTACGGGCCGAGTGTGCTGCCCGCCGATGTCGCCTTCTCGGACGACGACGACCTGCACCTCGGCGCCCAGCGGGTGGCGCGCGCCCTCGTCACCCATCTGCGCCTGCCGGACGCCCGGGTGATCGTGAGCTTCCGGGACATGGAGCACGCGGCGAGCGTGGAACTCACCGCGGGCCCGGAGTACTTCATCGAGCTGAACAGCCGCTTCCGCACCCACCGCCGGGACATCGGCGCCGCCCTCGCCCACGAGATCACCCATGTCTGGCTGCACCGGCTGGACCTGTCCTTCCCGGACACCCGGGACAACGAGATCCTCACGGACACGGTGACCGCGTATCTGGGCGCGGGGTGGCTGCTGCTGGACGCGTTCCGCGAGGACGGGATGTCCAGCCAGAAACTGGGCTACCTCACCCCGGAGGAGTTCGGCTATGTGCTGGCCGGGCGGGCGGCGGTCTTCGGCGAGGACCCCTCGCCGTGGTTCACCAGCCCCCAGGGCTACCGCGCCTACACGGCCGGCCGGGAGCGGGCCCTGCGCGACGCCCGGCAGCCGCCGCTCACCGCGGCGGGCCGGATCGGGCGCCTGAAGTACGCCCGCGAGCGGCGGCTCGCGGCGGAACGCCTCCCGGAACGGGCCGGGTCCTACGCGCCGGAGCGCCACGACGGGCCGGAACCGTACGCCTTCGAGCGGGGCCCGGACGGCGGGCTCCGCGTCTCCTTCCCGTGCACCACCTGCCACCAGCGCATCCGGGTCCCGGTCCGGGGCCGGGTCCGGGCGCGGTGCGGTCTGTGCCGGACGGTCCTGGAGTGCGACACCTGAGCCGAGGCCCCGCGCGCTTCGCGCGCAAACCGGGGGGCGGGGCCGGGACGCGTGCAACCGGCGGCGGCGTCCCGGACAGGCGGCAGCGAATTCGCTCCGCGCATCGACGTGTCTCGGCCACCACCGCGCCACGGCGACGGCAAGCTCGGCCGGACCGTGAGGGGATCGTGCCCACCCCGAGGCCGCGTGCCGCCCCGGACCGGGCCGCGTTCGGGGCCGGGCCGGAAACCCGAGGCCGCGTGCGGCCGACGGCCCTGGCCCGGCCCCGCGTGTCCGCCCGGCCCAGGCTCAGGCCGCCGGGCGCCACACCGCGGCAGGCACCCGGCCCAGGCTCAGGCCGCCGGGCCCCCACTGCGGCGGGGACGGCGGCCGCGGCCGCCGTTGAACGCGGCGGACGCGGCGGCCGCCCCACCGCGGGAGCCCTCGGCCCCGCGGCGGCCCGCCGAAGCACCGCTCCGGCCGCCGCCACCGCGGGCCTCGCGGCCCGCACCCGTGCCGGACGCCGCGCGCCCCGATGCCCCACGCGACCCACCGGAACCAGCCGCCGCGCGCGACGCGCCCGAGCCACCGGACCCGCCCGCGCGCTGCGCGGTCGTGCCGGCGGAGGGCGAGTCCTGGCCGGGGCGGCCCGACCGGCGGGCGCCCCCGCGGCCCCGGCGGCGGGGCGGCGTCGTGGAAGCGGCCGGCGGGGCCGGGGGCTGCGGGAGTTCGATGGTGACCGCGATGCCTGAGGGCTCGCGCGCACCCGTCAGCCGGGCCAGTTCCTCGTCGCTGGAGCGGACCCGGGTCGCGCGGGGCGCTATGCCCGCGTGCGCCATCAGGCGCTCCGTCTCCCGGCGCTGCGCCGGGAGCACCAGCGTGACGACCGTGCCGGACTCGCCCGCCCGGGCCGTGCGCCCGCCCCGGTGGAGATAGTCCTTGTGGTCCATCGGCGGGTCCACGTTGACGACCAGGTCCAGGTCGTCGATGTGGATGCCCCGGGCCGCGACGTTCGTCGCGACCAGCGCGGTGACCTGCCCGTTCTTGAACTGGTCGAGCGTGCGGTTGCGCTGCGGCTGGGAGCGCCCGCCGTGCAGCGCGGCGGCCCGGACGCCGCTCGCGAGGAGCCGCTTGGCGAAGCGGTCGGCGCCCCGCTTGGTGTCGACGAAGAGGATGACCCGGCCGTCGCGCGCCGCGATGCGCAGCGCGACCGCCTTCTTGTCGGTCTCGTCGAGGACGTGCAGCAGATGGTGCTCCATCGTGGTCACCGCGCCCGCGGACGGGTCCACCGAGTGCACCACCGGGTCCGTGAGGAACATCCGCACCAGCCGGTCGATGTTGGCGTCCAGCGTGGCCGAGAACAGCAGGCGCTGCCCGTCCGGCTCGACCTGCTTCATCAGGGCCGTGACCTGGGGCATGAAGCCCATGTCGGCCATCTGGTCGGCCTCGTCCAGGACGGTGATCGCGACCTGTTCGAGCCGGCAGTCGCCCCGGTCGAGCAGGTCGATCAGGCGTCCGGGCGTGGCGACCAGCACCTCGGCGCCGCGCCGCAGCGCGCCCGCCTGCCGGTTGATGGACATCCCGCCGACGACGGTCGCCAGCCGCAGGCCCACCGAGGTCGCGTACGGCGCGAGCGCGTCGCTGACCTGCTGGGCGAGTTCCCGGGTGGGGACGAGGACGAGGGCCAGCGGGGCGCCGGGCTCGGCGCGCCGCCCGGCCGTGCGGCCGAGGAGCGCCAGCCCGAAGGCGAGGGTCTTGCCGGACCCGGTGCGGCCCCGGCCGAGGAGGTCGCGGCCCGCGAGGGAGTTCGGCAGGGTCGCGGCCTGGATCGGGAAGGGCTCGGTGACGCCCTGCGCGGTGAGGGTCTTCAGCAGGGCGGCCGGCATGTCGAGGTCACCGAACGCCTGGACCGCGGGCAGCGCCGGGGTGAGGGTCTGGGGCGGCGTGAAGTCGCGCGGGGGCGCGACACGGGGCGCGGCGGCCGTGCGGGCCGTGCGCTTCCCGGTGGGCGCCGAGGCGCGTGCGCCGCCGCGCCTCCCGCCGGAGGCGGCCGGGCGGTTGCGTGCGGGACGTTCGGAGTGGGTCATGCGGAATTGCCCTCCTGGGCCCTTGGGCAGTGCGCAGCCGGGGCCCGCACCGTGCGGTGCGGGCCCCGGCTGTGGCGTGTGTGTCCGGCGATCAGGCCGGGACGATGTTCTCCGCCTGCGGGCCCTTCTGGCCCTGGGTGACGTCGAACGTGACCTTCTGGCCTTCCTGGAGCTCACGGAAGCCGGAGGTGGCGATGTTGGAGTAGTGGGCGAAGACGTCGGCGCCGCCGCCGTCCTGCTCGATGAAGCCGAAGCCCTTTTCCGAGTTGAACCACTTCACAGTGCCAGTTGCCATGTCATTCTCCTAAAACGGGGCAAGCCGGGAGCCCGCACTTCGCGGAATCCCTGTCGCTGCCTTGACCCCATCCGGAGAGTGCCCGGAAACAGAACGTGCGCCTGAGGAAGCATTCCGTCAGGCGCACACAAAGTATGGGTACCAAAACCGCAACGTCGTCCACCGTAGCACGGTGCCCGGCGAAACCGCGGGTACCACGTGTCTCAGTGGCGCCGGCGGGTGACGAGTCCGGTGTCCGGCCGCCAGCAGCTCACCACCAGTTCGTCGCCCTCCACCCGGACGCGCACCACCTCGCCGATCTCCATCCGGAAGAGGTGGAACGGCTCGGACGGCGCCTCCTCCCCGGTGAGGCGGGCGGCCTCCGCCGGGTCGGTCACCTCCACGGCCCGCCCGGAGATCCGGACGTCCCCGCCGCCCATCGTGTCGCCCTCCCCCGGGTTGGCGTAGAGCGCGAACCGCGGATCGCGCCGCAGGTCCAGGGCCTTGCGGGAGCCGTCCATCATGCCGAGCCACGGCTCGGGGCCGGTGAAGCCGAGTTCCAGTCCGGTGAGCCGGGGTGCGCCGTCCTTGCGGAGGGTGCCGAGGACGTGGTGGCGGTGGGCGGCGAAGCGTTCGCGGACGGTCTCGGCGAATTCGGGTTCCGCCGCCGCGAAGGCGGTCCAGCTGGTGGTGTCCATGGGCCCATCCAAGCCGGGAATCCGGACGTCCTCTGTCGTCTTTCCGCCGAGCCACCGCCCCCGGTCCCCCGGACGGCGCACCGGCCCGCCACCCCCGCACCCCGGCCCGGCCGGAGGGCCGTCAGTCCCGGACGATCCCCCGCGCCCGCGCGTCCCGCAGCCAGTCCGGGAACTCGCCCAGCAGCCGGTCGTACAGCCGCGCGTCGGAGACCCGGCGCGGGTCCCGGCCCGCGTGGAAGAAGCCCGCGTTGTCCACGACCCGCCGCCCGGGGACCTCCAGGGTGTCCAGCCGGCGCAGGAAGTCGAACTGGGAGCTGCGTTCGTCGCCGAAGCCGATGAACTGCCAGAACAGCGGCAGCCGGGCCGCCTTGCAGAGGTAGCGTTCGGCCGCCGGGCGGCTGCTCGGACCGCCGTCGGTCTGGAAGACGACGAGGGCGGGGTCGGTGGAGCCGCTGTCGAGGTAGTGGTCCACCACCTCGTCCATGGCCAGGTGGTAGTTGGTGCGGCCCATGTGGCCGAGGGAGGCGACGATCTCGGCGATCCGGCCGTGGTGCCCCTCCAGCCGGATCTCGGAGAGGGCGTCGACCTCGGTGGAGAAGAAGACCACCGGCACGATCCCGTCGTCGTCCAGATGGGCGGAGAGCCCGAGGACCCGGTCGGCGAGGGCCTGGACGCTGCCGTCCCGGTAGTAGTCCCGCATCGAGCCGGAGTGGTCGACGACCAGGTACACGGCGGCCCGCTGGCCCTCCAGCCCGTGTTTGCGCAGGCTCACACCGGCGGACTTGTAGAGGCTGACGAGCGCGGGCGCGCGCGCCTCGACCTTCTCCAGACTGATCGCGGCCATGGTGCTCCCCCCTGGGGCCGGGCGCGTCCCTCCACCGGGAGCCCCCCGCCCGTCCTGCCGGGATCGTATGCGGCCCGGCCGCCGCCACGGGCCGGAAGCGGGAAGCCGGGGGCGCGCGGGCCCGATACGCGCCGGAGCGCGTGCCGTGTGGCACGCGCTCCGGAGGGACACGGCGCCCGCCCGGAGTCCGGTCGGGGACAGGGCGGGTGCCGCTCAGTTCCGTACGCCGTTGTACGGGACGTCTCGTGGGCCCGGGCCGAAGCCGGGCAGGTGGTCCGTCGGGCCGTCAGACCGTGAGGGCACGGTCCGTCGGACGGATCGGGGCGGGCAGGGCGCTCGCTCCCGTGAGGTAGCGGTCGACACCGCGCGCCGCCGAGCGCCCCTCGGCGATGGCCCACACGATGAGCGACTGGCCGCGGCCCGCGTCACCGGCGACGTAGACACCGTCGACATTGGTCGCGAAGTCGCCGTCACGGGCCACGTTACCCCGTTCGTCGAGCTCCAGGCCGAACTGGTCCACCAGGCCGTTGGCCCGGTCGATGCCGGTGAAGCCCATCGCGAGGGTGACGAGCTGGGCCGGGATCCGGCGCTCGGTGCCCGGCTTCTGCTCCAGCTTGCCGTCCTTGAACTCCACCTCGACCAGGTGCAGCGCCTGGACGTTGCCGTCCTCGTCGCCCTCGAAGTGGGTGGTGGAGACGGCGTACACGCGCTCGCCGCCCTCCTCGTGCGCGGAGGTGACCTTGTAGAGCATGGGGAAGGTCGGCCACGGCTGGTTGGCGTTCCGCTCCTCGCCCGGCCGGGGCATGATCTCCAGCTGGGTCACGGAGGCCGCGCCCTGGCGGTGGGCGGTACCGACGCAGTCCGCGCCGGTGTCGCCGCCGCCGATGACGACGACGTGCTTGCCCTCGGCGGTGATCGGGGGCGCCACGAAGTCGCCCTCCTGCACCTTGTTGGCGAGCGGCAGGTACTCCATGGCGAAGTGGATGCCGTTCAGCTCGCGGCCGGGGACCGGCAGGTCGCGGGAGACGGTCGCGCCGGCGGCGATGACGACCGCGTCGTAGCGGCGGCGCAGCGCGTCGGCCGGCATGTCGCGGCCGATCTCCACCTCGGTGCGGAACTTGGTGCCCTCCGCGCGCATCTGCTCGATGCGCCGGTTGATGTGCACCTTCTCCATCTTGAACTCGGGGATGCCGTAGCGGAGCAGTCCGCCGATCCGGTCGGCGCGCTCGTAGACGACGACCGTGTGGCCGGCCCGGGTGAGCTGCTGGGCGGCGGCCAGGCCCGCGGGGCCCGAGCCGACGACGGCGACGGTCTTGCCGGACAGGCGCTCCGGGGGCTGCGGGGTGACGTCCCCGGAGTCCCACGCCTTGTCGATGATGGAGACCTCGACGTTCTTGATGGTGACGGCCGGCTGGTTGATGCCGAGGACGCAGGCGGCCTCGCAGGGCGCCGGGCAGAGGCGGCCGGTGAACTCCGGGAAGTTGTTGGTCGCGTGCAGCCGCTCGGAGGCGGCGGCCCAGTCCTCGCGGTAGGCGTAGTCGTTCCACTCGGGGATCAGGTTCCCCAGCGGACAGCCGTTGTGGCAGAACGGGATGCCGCAGTCCATGCAGCGGCCGGCCTGCTTGCTGATGATCGGCAGCAGGGAGCCGGGGACGTAGACCTCGTTCCAGTCCTTGACGCGCTCGCCGACCGGGCGGGTCTTGGCGACCTCGCGCCCGGTGGTCAGGAAGCCCTTGGGGTCAGCCATGGGTCGCCGCCTCCATCATCTTCTGGGTGGTCTCCTGCTCGGAGAGACCGGCGAGCTCAGCGGCGTCCTTGGCGGCGAGCACGGCCTTGTACGTGGTCGGGATGATCTTGCTGAAGCGCTCGGCGCTCGCGGGCCAGTCGGCCAGCAGCTTCCCGGCGACGGTCGAGCCGGTCTCCTCCTGGTGGCGGCGCACGACATCGTGCAGCCACTGCTTGTCCGTCTCGGACAGGGCCTCGATCGCCCCCAGGTTGCCGGAGTTGACGTTGTCGCGGTCGAGGTCGACGACGTACGCGACGCCGCCGGACATGCCCGCCGCGAAGTTGCGGCCGGTCTCGCCGAGGACGACCGCGTGGCCGCCGGTCATGTACTCGCAGCCGTGGTCGCCCACGCCCTCGGAGACCACCAGGGCCCCGGAGTTGCGGACGCAGAAGCGCTCGCCGGTGCGGCCCCGGAGGAACATCTCGCCGCCGGTCGCGCCGTAGCCGATGGTGTTGCCCGCGATGGTGGAGTACTCGGCGAGGTGGTCGGCGCCCCGGTCGGGGCGGACGATCACCCGGCCGCCGGAGAGGCCCTTGCCGACGTAGTCGTTGGCGTCGCCCTCCAGGCGCAGGGTGATGCCGCGCGGCACGAAGGCGCCGAAGGACTGGCCGGCGGAGCCGGTGAAGGTGATGTCCACGGTGTCGTCGGGCAGGCCCGCGCCGCCGAACCGCTTGGTCACCTCGTGGCCGAGCATGGTGCCGACCGTGCGGTTGATGTTGCGGATGGCGACCTGGGCGCGGACGGGCTGCGCCTCCTCGGCGCTCGCCGCGTTCAGCGCGTCGGCCGCGAGCTTGATCAGCTCGTTGTCCAGGGCCTTCTCCAGGCCGTGGTCCTGCTCGACGAGCTGGTGGCGGACCGCTCCCTCGGGCAGTTCGGGGACGTGGAAGAGCGGGGCGAGGTCGAGGCCCTGCGCCTTCCAGTGGTTCACCGCGCGGGTGGTGTCGAGGAGTTCGGCGTGGCCGACCGCCTCGTCCAGGGTGCGGAAGCCCAGCTCGCCGAGGAGCTCGCGGACCTCCTCGGCGATGAACTCGAAGAAGTTGACGACGAACTCGGCCTTGCCGGAGAAGCGCTCGCGCAGCACCGGGTTCTGGGTGGCGATGCCGACCGGGCAGGTGTCCAGGTGGCAGACGCGCATCATGACGCAGCCGGAGACGACGAGCGGCGCGGTCGCGAAGCCGAACTCCTCGGCGCCCAGCAGGGCGGCGATGACCACGTCGCGGCCGGTCTTGAGCTGGCCGTCGGTCTGCACCACGATCCGGTCGCGCAGACCGTTGAGCAGCAGGGTCTGCTGGGTCTCGGCGAGGCCCAGCTCCCAGGGGCCACCCGCGTGCTTCAGCGAGGTGAGCGGGGAGGCGCCGGTGCCGCCGTCGTGGCCGGAGATGAGGACGACGTCCGCGTGGGCCTTGGAGACGCCCGCGGCCACGGTCCCGACGCCGACCTCGGAGACCAGCTTCACATGGATGCGGGCGGCCGGGTTGGCGTTCTTGAGGTCGTGGATGAGCTGGGCGAGGTCCTCGATGGAGTAGATGTCGTGGTGCGGCGGCGGGGAGATCAGGCCCACGCCGGGCGTGGAGTGACGCGTCCTGGCCACCCACGGGTAGACCTTGTGGCCCGGGAGCTGGCCGCCCTCGCCGGGCTTGGCGCCCTGGGCCATCTTGATCTGGATGTCGTCCGCGTTGACCAGGTACTCGGACGTCACGCCGAAGCGGCCGGAGGCGACCTGCTTGATGGAGGAGCGGCGCGCCGGGTCGTAGAGGCGCTCCGGGTCCTCGCCGCCCTCGCCGGTGTTGGACTTGCCGCCCAGCTGGTTCATGGCGATGGCGAGGGTCTCGTGCGCCTCCTTGGAGATGGAGCCGTAGCTCATCGCGCCGGTGGAGAAGCGCTTGACGATCTCGGAGGCGGGCTCGACCTCGTCCAGCGGGATGGAGGGGCGGTCGGCGGTGAAGCCGAACAGGCCGCGGAGCGTCATCAGGCGCTCGGACTGCTCGTTCACCCGGTCCGTGTACTGCTTGAAGATGTCGTACCGCTTGTTGCGGGTGGCGTGCTGGAGGCGGAAGACGGTCTCCGGGTCGAAGAGGTGCGGCTCGCCCTCGCGGCGCCACTGGTACTCGCCGCCGATCTCCAGCGCGCGGTGCGCGGAGGGGATGCCGGAGGCCGGGTACGCCTTGCTGTGCCGGGCGGCGACCTCCTGGGCGACGACGTCCAGGCCGGCGCCGCCGATCTTGGTGGCGGTGCCGTTGAAGTAGGTGGCCACGAAGGCGTCGTCCAGGCCGACGGCCTCGAAGACCTGGGCGCCGCGGTAGGAGGCGACCGTGGAGATGCCCATCTTGGACATGACCTTCAGCACGCCCTTGCCGAGGGCGTGGATCAGGTTGCGGATGGCCTGCTCGGGCTCGATTCCCTCGATGAAGGTGCCGGCGCGGACCAGGTCCTCGACGGACTCCATCGCCAGGTACGGGTTGACCGCGGCGGCACCGTAGCCGATCAGCAGGGCGACGTGGTGGACCTCGCGGACGTCCCCGGCCTCGACCAGCAGGCCCACCTGGGTGCGCTGCTTGGTGCGGATGAGGTGGTGGTGGACGGCGGAGGTGAGCAGCAGCGAGGGGATCGGCGCGTGCTCGGCGTCGGAGTGCCGGTCGGAGAGGAGGATCAGCCGGGCGCCGTTGGCGATGGCCGCGTCGGCCTCGGCGCAGATCTCCTCGATCCGGGCGGCCAGGGCCTCGCCGCCGCCGGAGACCCGGTAGAGGCCGGAGAGGGTCGCGGCGGTCATGCCGGGCATGTCGCCGTCGGCGTTGATGTGGATGAGCTTGGCCAGCTCGTCGTTGTCGATCACCGGGAAGGGCAGGGTGACGCTGCGACAGGACGCGGCGGTCGGCTCCAGCAGGTTGCCCTGGGGGCCGAGGGAGGAGTACAGCGAGGTGACGAGCTCCTCGCGGATGGCGTCCAGCGGCGGGTTGGTGACCTGCGCGAAGAGCTGGGTGAAGTAGTCGAACAGCAGCCGCGGCCGGGCGGAGAGGGCGGCGATCGGCGAGTCGGTGCCCATGGAGCCGATCGGCTCGGCGCCGGTGCGGGCCATCGGCGCGAGGAGGACGCGCAGTTCCTCCTCGGTGTAGCCGAAGGTCTGCTGGCGGCGGGTGACCGAGGCGTGGGTGTGCACGATGTGCTCGCGCTCGGGCAGGTCCTCCAGCTCGATCTCGCCGGTCTCCAGCCACTCCGCGTAGGGGGCCTCGGCGGCGAGCGCGGACTTGATCTCGTCGTCCTCGATGATGCGGTGCTCGGCGGTGTCCACGAGGAACATCCGGCCGGGCTGGAGGCGGCCCTTGCGGACGACCTTGGCCGGGTCGATGTCGAGGACGCCGACCTCGGAGGAGAGGACCACGAGGCCGTCGTCGGTGACCCAGTAGCGGCCGGGGCGCAGGCCGTTGCGGTCGAGGACGGCGCCGACCTGGGTGCCGTCGGTGAAGGTGACGCAGGCGGGGCCGTCCCAGGGCTCCATCATCGTGGAGTGGTACTGGTAGAAGGCGCGGCGGGCCGGGTCCATGGAGTCGTGGTTCTCCCACGCCTCGGGGACCATCATCAGGACCGCGTGCGGCAGCGACCGGCCGCCGAGGTGGAGCAGCTCCAGCACCTCGTCGAAGGAGGCGGAGTCGGAGGCGTCCGGGGTGCAGACGGGGAAGATGCGCTCCAGGCTGCCCTCGCGGAACAGGTCGGAGGCGAGCTGGGACTCGCGGGCGCGCATCCAGTTGCGGTTGCCCTTGACCGTGTTGATCTCGCCGTTGTGGGCGACGAAGCGGTACGGGTGGGCGAGCGGCCAGCTCGGGAAGGTGTTGGTGGAGAACCGGGAGTGCACGAGGGCGACGGCGCTGGCGCAGCGGCGGTCGGACAGGTCCGGGAAGAAGGGCTCCAGCTGGCCGGTGGTCAGCATGCCCTTGTAGACGAGGGTCCGCGCGGAGAGGGAGGGGAAGTAGACCCCGGCCTCGCGCTCGGCGCGCTTGCGCAGCACGAACGCCTTGCGGTCCAGGGCGATGCCCTCGCTGGCGCCGTCGGTGACGAAGAGCTGGCGGAAGGCCGGCATGGTGGCGCGGGCGCCGTTGCCGAGCAGGTCCGGGGTGACGGGGACCTCGCGCCAGCCGAGGACGGTGAGGTCCTCCTCGGCGGCGATCGTCTCGATGCGTGAGACGGCGTCCGCGTGGTCCTCGGCGGGGAGGAAGGCGGTGCCGACGGCGTAGGAGCCGGCCTCGGGGAGGTCGAATCCGGCCACCTCGCGCAGGAAGGCGTCGGGGACCTGCATCAGGATGCCGGCGCCGTCCCCGGAGTCGGGCTCGGAGCCGGTGGCGCCGCGGTGCTCGAGGTTCCGCAGTACGGTCAGCGCCTGCTCGACCAGCTCATGGCTGGCAACACCGGTGAGGGTGGCCACGAACCCGACACCGCAGGCGTCGTGTTCGTTACGGGGGTCGTACATCCCCTGGGCTGCGGGGCGACCGTCCATGGGCGACCAGGCGTCGGAACGCATCGGCTCTCCCGTCGTCGTCGTGGCATGTGCTGTGCCGAGGGACGACGTTGGCCCTGGCGAAATTTCGTGCAGGTTACATGATGGAGTGATTCTCGAAAAGTGGTTAGAGCATTCCAACATGCGGACACCGCGGCAGGCGGTGAAGGGGTCCCCGGGAGGCAGGGATCGGGTGGTGCCGAAGGATGCGGACCCGGGAAGGCGGCGCGGGGGCCTCATTGCCCGTAGCGCTTTCGGCTCATGCCCGGTGATTGCGGAACCGAAACCACCGGGTAACGGCTACCTATGTTGCGCCTTGCATAGTGTCTCATCGTTCCGCCGCCCGGTGGAGAGGGATGTACGTCACAGGGTCGGCCACGGACCCCCTGTCCGCGAACGCACCGCCCCTGAGCTGGGGCGGTGCGGGGCCCTGGCGGGCGGCGGAGGGAGGCGCGGGGTCAGACCGCGCCGCCGATGAGCATGCCGAGACCGTAGGTGAGGGCGGCCGCGGTGCCGCCGAGGGCGAGCTGGCGCAGGCCGCTGAACCACCAGCCGCGGGCGGTGACCTTCGCCACCAGCGCGCCGCAGGCGAACAGCCCCAGCAGCGCCAGCAGCACCGCGGGCCACAGGACACTCGCGCCGAGCAGATAGGGGAGCACGGGCACCACGGCGCCCAGCGCGAAGGAGGCGAACGAGGAGACGGCGGCGACGGCGGGCGAGGGCAGGTCGTCCGGGTCGATGCCCAGCTCCTCCCGGGCGTGGATCTCCAGCGCCTGGTCCGGGTCGTGCGAGAGCTGCATGGCCACCTCGCGGGCGAGCGCGGGCTCGACGCCCCGGGCCACGTACAGGGCGGCCAGCTCCTCCATCTCGTCCACCGGGTGCTTGCGCAGCTCCCGGCGCTCGACGTCCAGCTCGGCCTGGACCAGCTCCCGCTGGGAGGCGACGGAGGTGTACTCGCCGGCGGCCATGGAGAACGCGCCGGCGGCGAGGCCCGCGAGGCCGGTCACCACGATGGTCTGCTGGGAGACGGCGCCGCCCGCGACGCCGGTCATCAGCGCCAGGTTGGACACCAGTCCGTCCATCGCGCCGAACACAGCCGGACGCAGCCAGCCGCCATTGACGTCACGGTGCGTGTGGTTGTCGCGGTGCGCCTCGTGAAGTACGGCCTCGGTCTGGATGACGGACACAGCTCTCCCCTTCTCCGGCGGTGACCCGATCGGCCCGCCGCCCCTTCGAACACCTTCGAACTTACGCCGAATGTAAGGGGCGTGCCAGCAAGGCAGGCCGTACTTACCCAGGTCAACGGGGGTGCGGTGGGGGCCCGTCCGGCGGACGCCGAGCCCCTCGACGAGGGGGCGGTATGGGTGAAAGAAACGTTTCGTCGAGTGATGCCGGGCATGTCGTGGCACAGACCGGGGAAAGGCCCGCGCGCGAAAGGCCGCCTCCCGCCGCCGGCGCCGGCGCCAAGACCGCAGGAAGGGCCCGCGCGCGAAAGGCCGCCCCATGGAGCTGCTCACCGAGTCGTATACGAAGCAGGCGACCGCGACGCGGGTGGCCACCCGCACGGATCAGGCGGCCACTCAGGTGGCCACGGCCGCGGATCAGGTGGCCACGGCCGCGGACCGGGTGGCCACGGCCGCGGACCGGGTCGCGGACCGGGTGTCCGCCGCGCCGGCGCCGCCCTCCGCCGGGCGGCTGGACCGGGCCCGGGGCGCGCTGCTCGGCCTGGCGGTCGGCGACGCGCTCGGCGCACCCGCCGAGAACCTGCGGCCCTCCGAGATCCGCCGCCGCTGGGGCCGGATCGAGGGCTTCGTGAGCGACGACCCGGCGGGCACCGACGACACGGAGTACGCCGTCTTCTCCGGCCTCCTCCTCGCCCGCCACGGCTCGGGCCTGACCACGGCCCATGTCGAGGCGGCCTGGCACGAGTGGATCGCGGACCGGGACGAGGGCCCGTTCAAGGGCGCGGGCTTCAGCGAGCGCGGCACCCTGGAGAACCTGCGCCGGGGGCTCGCCGCGCCGATCTCGGCCCAGCACCGGCACGCGTGGAGCGACGGGCTGGCGATGCGGGCGGCCCCGTTCGGCGTGTTCGCGGCGGGCGACCCGGCGGAGGCGGCCCGGCTGGTCGCGATCGACGGCAGCGTCAGCCACGACGGCGAGGGCATCCACGGCGGGCGGGCGGTCGCGGCGGGGGTCGCCGCGGCGATGGGCGGGGCGGGCCCGGCCGGGGTCATCGGGGCGGCGCTCTCGGTGGTCCCGATGGACTCCTGGACGGCCCGCTCCCTGCGCCGGGGCGTGGTGGCGGCGGGCCGCGCCTACCCGGACACGCTCACGATGGAGCGGGCGGTGCGCTCGGCCGTCGTCATCGGCGGCTACCCGTGGACGGACCTGGCCCCCGAGGCGGTGGGCCTCGCCTTCGGGGCCTTCGCGGCGGCCCGGGGCGACTTCCGCGCCTCGGTGCTGACGGCCGTCAACATGGGCCGCGACGCCGACACCACCGCGGCGGTGGCGGGCGCCCTCGCGGGCGCGCTCCAGGGCGCGGCCGCGGTGCCGGCGGAATGGGCCTCGGCCATCGGCCCGGTCCGCGGCAGCTGCCTCCCTTCGATGCGCGGCCACCACGTCCTGGCGCTTGCGGAGCTGCTGACGGCGGGGGCGTCGTCTTGACGGGGGCCACGCGGAGCACCCCCGACGCGGGGGCCGCGCGGAGCGCGGCGAACGCGGGCGGGACCGGGTTCGCACCGGACGCGGCCGGGCCTGCGGGCGCGTCCGCAGGTGCGCGCCTCACCGGTGGCACCGGGCCCGGACAGGTCCGGAAACCGTGACCGGCACGACCGGGCCCGCCCCAGGGGCCGACCCGCCGACCGGAGGGCACCCCGCCCACGGCACCGGGACCGAGCCGGATCCGGCGACCGCGAGCGCCACGACCGGGACCGGGCCGGGGGCCGACGCACCGGGCGGAGGGGACGCCGGACCGGGGCCGGAGAGCGCGGCCGCTGGGGCCGGACTCGGCCCGAGGGCCGACACCCCGACGGGCGGGACCCCGCTCGCGCCCGGAGTGGGTGCCCCGGCCGATGAGGCCGGGCTCGCACCGGACGCGGCCGGGCCTGCGGGCGCGCCCGCAGGTGCGCGCCTCACCGGTGGCACCGGGACCGGACCAGGTCCGGAAACCGCGACCGCCACGACCAGGCCCGCCCCAGAGGCCGACCCGCCGACCGGAGGGCACCCCGCCCACGGCACCGGGACCGAGCCGGATCCGGCGACCGCGACCGCCACGACCAGGCCCGCCCCAGAGGCCGACCCGCCGACCGGAGGGCACCCCGCCCACGGCACCGGGACCGAGCCGGATCCGGCGAC
>NZ_JBEXXN010000070.1:0-7421 GCF_040630445.1 Streptomyces sp. NPDC005805 | reverse complement strand
GACCGCGGCCGCCACGACCGGGCCCGGGCCGGTGACCCACGCCAGCCGCGCCGTCGAGGGGCTGTTGCTCGGGATCGCGGTCGGGGACGCCGCAGGGTGGCCCGCCGCGCGGCATCGGGCCGGGCGGATGCCCGAGTGGACCCGTCGGCTCACCCGGGAGCTGGACACCTTCGCCGAGCAGAACGCGACCACCACCCTCCCCGTCCCCATCGCGCTCAACCAGCCGCCCGAACCGCTGCGGCTCGGCCCGTCCGACGACGCCGAGTGGGCCGCGTTCGCCGCCGGGACCGTGCTCACCTCCCGGGGCGGGCACTTCCGCGAGCTGCCGCCCGCCCGCCGTGTCCGCGCCGCCGTCGACCTCGCGTGGAACACCCTCGCCGGGCAGGTCGCGGCGGCCGCGGCGCGCGCCCCCGAGGTGGAGTCCGCCGTACTGCCCCTGCGCGCCCGGATCTCGGTGCGCGCGGGCCTCGGCAACCTCGCCACCGGGCTGCGTCCCCCCGCGACCGGCCACGACAACCCGCACTACTTCGACGACGCCGCCTGCGTACGGGCCGCCGTCCTCGCCACCGTCCACCCCGGGGACCCGGCCGCCGCGGCCGCGCTCGCCGAGTTCGACGCGCGCTACACCCAGGACGGCGACGGGGTGCACGGCGCCCGCGCGGTCGCCGCCGCCGTTGCCGCGGCCCTCGGCGGCGCGGACACCGAGGCGGCCGTGGCCGCCGCCCTCGGCCAGTTGCCCGACACGACCGAGATCGGCCGCAACGCCCGCCACGCGCTCGCCCTCGCCCGCTCGGCAGGCTCCGCCTTCGCCCTCGTCCCGCTGCTGGAGCACCAGATCGTGGACCACGTCTACAGCTACGGGATCGCCGCCGCCGAGACCGTGCCCGTGGCGCTCGCGGTCACCTGCGCCGCCCGCGGCCGGATCGCGGAGGCGGTGCCCGCGGCGGCCTGCCTGTCCCGGGTCGCGGACTCGGCCCCGGCGCTGGCCGGGGCCCTCACCGGCGTCCTCGGCGGCGGGGACGGCGTCCCGGCGACCTGGCGGGAGGCGTGCCGCACCCTCGCGGGCTGCGCCCTGCCGCATCTCGCCGGCACCGATCTGGTCGCGCTGGCGGCGCTGCTCGCGGAGCCGGAGGAGAGCGGCGCCCTGCTCTGAGGCCCCGCGCCCGCCGGGCCGAGGCCCCCGTCCGGCCCGGGCCGCGCGGCACGCGCACCCCCGTCCCGCCCGGAACACCGCGTGAGGTCCCCGGGACACACCGGACCAGGGGGGACAATCCGGCCATGACGACAGCCACCTCGCGCACGGCGACCGCCACTGCCACCGACTCCCCCGCCCCCGGTCCGGGCCTCGGCGACCGGTTCACGGGCGCTCTCGTCGGAGCCGCCGTCGGCGACGCCCTCGGCGGACCGGTCGAGGGCTACACCCCGGAACAGATCCTCGAACGCCACGGCGGCCGTGTCACCGGCATCGTCGGCCCCTGGAACGGCGACGCCTGGCGCACCGCCCGCCCGATCGCCCCGTACCACAAGGGCCACGGCCACATCACCGACGACACCCTGATGACCCACGCGCTGGTCCGGGTCTACGCGACCGTGCGCGACCACCTCGACGCGTTCTCGGTCGCCGACCACCTGGTCCCCGACCTGATCTCGACGCCCCGGTGGATCCCCGAACTGGAGGCGGAGACGCTGCCGCTGCACCGGGTCTTCCTGGCGGAGAAGTGGATCGTGCACCGGCTGCACTACGGGCACAACGACCCGCGCGAGGCGGGTGTCGGGAACATCGTCAACTGCGGTGCGGCGATGTACATGGCGCCGGTCGGCCTGGTCAACGCGGCCGACCCGGAGGGCGCGTACCGCGAGGCGCTGGACGTCGCGGGGGCGCACCAGTCCTCGTACGGGCGGGAGGCGGCGGGGGTGTTCGCCGCCGCGGTCGCCGCGGCGGCGGCGCCCGGGTCGACGCCGGCGACGGTGGTGGCGGCCGCGCTCGCGCTCGCCAAGGACGGCACCCAGGCGGCGATCGAGGCGGTGGCCGAGGCGGCTGTGGGCCGCACCGACACCGAGTCGGCCATCGCCCCGCTGCGCGCGGCGGTGGCCCCGTTCGACACGGTCGGCCCGGACTACCGCGCCCCCTCGCTGGGGGCGCGCCGGCCGTCCCGGCTGCACTCGATCGAGGAACTGCCCGTCGCGCTGGGCATGCTGCTGGTCGGCGGGGGCGACTTCCGGGAGACGGTCCTCGGCTGCGTCAACTACGGGCGGGACTGCGACTCCATCGCGACGATGGCCGGGGCGATCGTGGGGGCGATGCACGGCGAGGGCGCCGTGCCGCGCGAGTGGGCGGACCGGGTCGCCGAGGCGAGCCGCGTCGACCTCCACGCCCCGGCCGCCGAACTCGCGGCGGTCGCCCGCGAGATCCACACCCGCGACCTGACCCGCCGCCGCGCCCACGAGACGGCGTTCGCGGCCCTGACGGAAGCGGCGCGGTGACGGGGCCGCACGACCGGGCAGCGCACGCCCGGCCCGGGACCGGCTCGGCCGGGAACCGGGCGCTGCTCGGCGGCCCGCCCGGACGCCCTCCGCGCCCCGCGACCGGTCCGGCGGGGACCGGCGCGCCGGGCGACCCGGGGCGCGCCCGCGCCGTGGCGCCGTTCCCGCCCGGTGGTCACCCGGCGGAGCGGGGCGAAGGGCGGCCGGGGCCGCGCGCGGTCCGAGCGCCAGGGGCCGCGTCCGCGTCGCCGCACGGCGGACCGATCGGGACCACCCGGTGACCCCGCGGGCGCTGCGGGTGACCTGGGTGCAGCCCGAGGACCTCGTGGGGCACGAACTGCGCCAGGCCGAGGAGGACGGGCGGGACGCGGCCGGGGTCCGGGCGCGCTGGCTCGCGGCGGGCGGGGCGCCCGCGCCGGACCGGGCGGGCGCGTCCGGGACCCCGGCCCCGCCCGGGCTCCGCGCGCTCGCGGAGGAGCTTCTCGACGAACTGGCCGCCCTGCCGGTCCCGTCCGCCCCGGACGAGCCCACGGCCTGGGACGCGATCGTGGCCGCGTGCCCCGACTGGCCGCGCGTCGCCGCGGGGGCCCCTCGCCGGGACGACGGCCCGCCGGGGCGGACCACCGACCGCGCCCCCGCCGCCGGACCGGGCCGGGGGAACACGTCACACGGCCCCGACCGGCCCCCCGCCGGGCAGACGACGCCCACCCCGTACGAACCCACCGCACCCACCGGCCGCGCACCCCGACCGGTCGCACCCACCGGCCGCGCGACGCCCGGCGGTCAGGACCTGCCCCGCGACCGGCCGGGTGGGGCGCCCGCTCCCCACCGACCCCCCACCGGGCCGGTGGCGTCCGCCCCGGACGCACGGCCCGCGACCGGCTCGCCCCCGGAGCGGGCGGCACCCCCGCGACTGGAAGCCGCCCTGCACGCCGCCTGGCTCGGGCGGGCCGCCGGGTGTCTGCTCGGGAAGCCGGTCGAGAAGCTGCCGCTGACCGGCATCCGCGCGCTCGCCCGGGCCACCGGGAACTGGCCCCTCGGGGACTGGTTCACCGCCCGCGGGCTGCCCGCGGAGCTCGCCGCCGCGTACCCGTGGAACCGCCGCAGCGCGGGCACCTGTCTCGCCGAGAACATCGACGGGATGCCCGAGGACGACGACCTCGACCACCCCCTCCTCGCGCTGCTCCTGCTCCAGCGGCACGGCCGGGACTTCGCCACCGCCGATCTCGCCGCGCTCTGGCTGGACGAGCTGCCCGCCGGGCGCACGTTCACCGCCGAACGGGTCGCGTACCGGAACCTGCTGTGCGGGCTGGAGCCGCCGCTGACCGCCGTACGCCGCAACCCGTTCCGGGAGTGGATCGGCGCCGCGATCCGGGCCGACGTCCACGGCTGGACCAACCCCGGCGACCCGGCCGCCGCCGCCGGACAGGCGTGGCGGGACGCCGTGCTCAGCCACACCGCGAACGGCGTCCACAGCGCGATGTTCACCGCGGCCGCCCTCGCCGCCGCGGCCGGCGGGACGGTCGATGTGCACGGCGCGCTGACCGCCGGGCTCTCCGTCGTCCCTCCCCGGTCCCGGCTGGCCCGCGCCGTGCGGGACGGCATCGCCGCCGCCCGCGCCGACGCCGACTTCGACCGGGTCGTGGACGCGCTGCACTCCGCGTACGGCGGGTACCACTGGGTGCACGCCGTCCCCAACGCGGCCCTGCTCGCCGCCGCCCTCACCCACGCCGACGGCGACTTCACCGGCTCGATCTGCAAGGCGGTCTCCGCCGGTCTGGACACCGACTCCAACGGCGCGACCGCCGGTTCGATCGCCGGACTGCTCGCGGGCTCCCCCGAGGCCCTGCCCGAGCGGTGGACGGCCCCGCTGAAGAACCGTCTCGCCACGTCCGTCGCCGGTTTCGACGGCGTCGGCTTCGACACCCTCGCCCGGCTCACGCTGAAGGAGGCGCTGCGCCCATGACCGGCATCGTGGTGCTCGGCAGCACCAATATGGACCTGGTGGCCTACGCGGCCCGCGCCCCGGGGCGCGGGGAGACCGTCACCGGGCGGGAGTTCGCCACCGTCCCCGGCGGCAAGGGCGCCAACCAGGCGGTGGCGGCGGCCCGCGCGGGCGGCGAGGTCACCATGGTCGGCGCGGTCGGCTCGGACCACTACGGCGAGATCCTGCGGCACACCCTGGAGGCCTCCGGCGTCGACACCGACCTGCTGCGGACCGCCGAGGGCCCCTCCGGGACCGCCCATATCGTGGTCGACGACGAGGGGGCCAACTCCATCGTCGTGATCCCGGCCGCCAATGGGACCGTCACCGCCCTCGCCCCCGGCGACGAGGCGGTGATCGCGGCCGCCGGGCTTCTGCTGCTCCAGCTCGAACTGCCCCTGGACGCCGTCACCGAGGGCGCCCGGGCCGCCCGCCGCCACGGTGTGCGGACCGTCCTCACCCCCGCCCCGGCCCGGCCGCTGCCGCCCGAACTCCTCGGCGCGGTGGACCTGTTGCTTCCCAACGAGCACGAGGCCGCCGCCCTGACCGGGCTCGGCGACCCGCGTGCCGCCGCGGCGGCACTGCTGCGGGAGGTGCCCGAGGTGGTGGTCACCCTGGGCGCGGCGGGCTGTCTGTACGCGGCCCGGGACGCGGAGCCGGTCGCCGTGGCCGCGCCCCGGGTCACCCCCGTGGACACCACGGCCGCCGGGGACACCTTCGCCGGGGCGCTCGCGGTCGCCCTCGGCGAGGGGAGACCGATGCCCGAGGCCCTGGCCTGGGCCTGCACCGCCGCCGCCCTGTCCGTCCAACGCCCGGGAGCCTCCACCTCGATGCCCTACCGCCCCGAGATCGACGCCGCCTCATGACCGCCCACGAGACCCCACCGAACCCGCCCCCGGCGGCTTCCGCCGGCCCCCTCCCGCTGGCCGGGCTGCGCGTCCTGGACCTGGCCACCCTGTTCGCCGGGCCGCTGTGCGCCACCCTGCTCGGCGACTACGGCGCCGAGGTGGTCAAGGTGGAGCACCCCCGCCGCCCCGACCCCTCCCGCGGCCACGGCCCCGCCAAGGACGGCGTCGGCCTGTGGTGGAAGGTCCTCGGCCGCAACAAGCGCGCCATCACCCTGGACCTGTCCACCCCCGGCGGCCGGGACACCCTGCTGCGGCTCGCGGCCGGCGCCGACGTGGTCGTGGAGAACTTCCGGCCCGGCACCCTGGAACGCTGGGGCCTCGGCTGGGAGGAGCTGAGCGCGGCCAACCCTCGGCTCGTCCTCGCCCGGGTCACCGGCTTCGGGCAGTTCGGCCCCTACGCGCACCGGCCCGGCTTCGGCACCCTCGCCGAGGCGATGAGCGGCTTCGCGGCGGCGACCGGGGAGCCGGACGGGCCGCCCACCCTGCCCCCGTTCGGCCTCGCCGACTCGGTGGCGGCGCTCGCCACCGCGTACGCCGTGATGACCGCGCTCACCGCGCGGGCGTCCACCGGCCGGGGCCAGGTCGTCGACCTGGCGATCATCGAACCGATCCTGGCGGTGCTGGGCCCGCAGGCCCTCTGGTACGACCAGCTCGGCTACGTCCAGCCGCGCACCGGGAACCGCTCCCGCAACAACTCGCCGCGCAACATCTACCGCACCCTGGACGGGCGTTGGGTGGCGGTCTCCACCTCCGCGCAGTCCGTCGCCGAGCGGGTGATGCGCCTGGTGGGGCGGCCGGAGCTTATCGAGGAGCCGTGGTTCGCCACGGGCAGCGGGCGGGCGGAGCACGCGGAGGAGCTGGACGGCGCGGTCGGCGGCTGGATCGCGCGCAGCAGCTGCGCGGACGCGGTGGCCGCGTTCGAGAAGGCGGAGGCGGCGATCGCGCCGGTGTACGACATCCGCGACGTCCTCACCGACCCGCAGTACCGGGCCCTCGGCACGATCACCGAGGTCCCCGACCCCGAACTCGGCACCCTGCGCATGCAGAACGTGCTCTTCCGGCTGTCCGAGACGCCGGGGGCCATCCGCTGGGCCGGGCGCCCGCACGGCGCCGACACCGAGGAGGTGCTCGCCGAACTCGGCCTGACCTCCGCCGACATCACCGCACTGCGGACCGAAGGAGCGCTATGACCTTCCCGCTCACCTGGCTCTACGCCCCCGGCGACCGCCCCGAGGTCGTGCACAAGGCGATCGCCGCCCGCCCGGACGTCGTGATCGTCGACCTGGAGGACGCGGTCGCCGGGCACCGCAAGGAGTACGCGCTCGCCGCCACGGCGGACCTGCTCGCCTCGCCGCTGCCCCTGCCGGTGCACGTCCGCGTGAACTCGCCGCACGACGTGGACGTCCTGGCGGGGCTGCCGGGCCTGGCCGCGCTGCGCATCCCCAAGGTCGCCTACGCGGCCGACGTCCAGCGGGTCGCCGCGAAGGCGCCGGGGCTGCCGCTGTACCCGCTGCTGGAGTCGGCGCTCGCGGTGGAGCACGCGTACGCGGTGGCGACCGCGCACGACGCGGTGCGCGGGATCGCGCTCGGCGAGTCGGACCTGCGGGCGGACCTCGGGGTGCGCGACGACCGGGGCCTGGACTGGCCGCGTCTGCGCACCATCCTCGCGGCCCGCGCGGCCGGCCTCGCCCCGCCGGCGCAGTCCGTCTTCCCCGACATCCGCGACCTGGACGCGCTGCACGACTCCTGTGTGCACGGCCGCGCCCTGGGTTTCCTGGGCCGCACCGCGATCCACCCCCGCCAGCTCCCGGTGATCGAGGCGGCCTACCGCCCCACGGAGGCGGAGATCGACGCGGCCGAGGAGATCGTCAAGGCCGCCGCCACCGACCAGGGCGCGATGGCCCTCCCGGACGGCCGCTTCATCGACGCGGCGGTCGACGCGGCGGCGGAACGCACCCTCGCGATCGCCGCCCGCGACGTGACCTGACCCGCGCCCGGCCCCGGGCCGGAGCCGACCGGCCGGGCGGGGCCCGGGCCGGGCCCCG
>NZ_JBEXXN010000069.1:0-32480 GCF_040630445.1 Streptomyces sp. NPDC005805 | reverse complement strand
TCGAGCCGCACGGCCCCATCGAGACCGAAGCAGCCCGACGCCTCACCGAAGACCTCAACCACGAGTGATCAACGGCTTACCCAACACTTTCTGAGGCGGGCGGCCGGACGGACGGGCGGTGCCCCAGGGCCGGTTCAGGCGGGCGGCGCCCCTGGGCCGGCTCGCGCGGGCGGCGGCGCAGGCAGAGCCGGCGGGTCCGTTTCAGGCGCGGCGGAAGGACAGCGTCTCCCCCGCCGCGCCCGTGCGCCACAGGTCCTGGCAGGCGGCGGCCATCCCGTCCAGCCCCTCCACCACCTGGCCCCACACGATCCCCGGCACCCAGCCGGTGTCCGCGTTGAGGAGGAGGTTGTTGCGCTCGTAGAAGAGGGCCAGGTCCACCGTCACCGGGACGAGGCCGGCGCGCTCGCCGTAGCCGTAGGAGGCGGTGCCCAACTGGGTGTCGGTGAAGGTGAAGTAGCACAGGTCGCCCGGGATGGGGGTGACCGTCGGGTTCTCCAGCGGGGGCTCCGCGGGGGCGAAGGCCGGGAACAGGGCATAGATCTCGTTCCGGGCGTACTTCGCATGGTAGACGTCGGCGGACAGCGGCAGCGCGTCCCAGACGGCGTCGCAGGTCAGAGGTGCTTTCTCGGTCAGCAGCCGGGCGGTGCAGCGGACGCCGCGCTTGTCCAGGGACACGGTCAGGTATCGATCGGCCATCCCGTACGCATACCCCCGGACCGCTCGGGTAGCCGCGCGCCCATGGCTCGAACAAGACAAGCAGGACCGATGAGCAGACGCACTCTGCTGTTCGGCACCGCGGCCGCCGGGGCGCTCACCGCCGCCGGCGTCTCGGGCTGTTCACGGGTGCCCTCCGGCGACGCGCTCGCCCGGCTGAAGTCCCAGGGCACGGTGCGCCTGGGCATCGCCGGCGAGGTGCCCTACGGCTATGTGGACGAGCAGGGCGAGTTCACGGGCGAGGCCCCGGAGCTGGCCCGGGTCGTCTTCAAGCGGCTGGGCGTCGACCGGGTCCAGCCGGTGGCCACCGACTTCGCCTCCCTGATCCCCGGGCTGAACTCCCAGCAGTTCGACGTGGTCTCGGCCGGGATGTACATCAACAAGGAGCGCTGCGCCCAGGTCGTCTTCTCGGACCCCGAGTACCAGATGCTCGACTCCTTCATCGTCCGCAAGGGCAACCCGAAGAACCTCCACTCCTACGAGGACGTGGTCCGCGCCAAGGCGAAGCTGGCGACCGGCACGGGCTACGCGGAGATCGGGTACGCGATCGCCGCGGGCATCCCCGAGAAGGAGATCGTGATCCTCCAGGACCAGGTGGCCGGGCTGAACGCCGTCGAGTCCGGGCGCGTGGACGTCTTCGCGGGCACCGCCCTGACCACCCGTGAGGTGGTCCGCAAGAGCCGGCGGGCGGAGGCGACCAAGCCGTTCGCCGCCGTGGTGGACGGCAAGAGGCAGATCGACGGCGGCGGTTTCGCGTTCCGCCCGACCGACACCGATCTGCGGGACGCCTTCAACACCGAGATCCACAAGATGAAGAAGAGCGGCGAGTTGTTCCGGATCCTGAAGCCCTTCGGCTTCACGGAGGCCGAGATGACCACCCTGACCGCCGAGGAGCTGTGCAGGAAATGACAGCAGGACTCTGGCAGAACTGGGTACTCCCCGGCATATGGATCACGGTGCAGCTGCTGGTCTACAGCGCCGCCCTCGCCGCCTTCACCGCCTTCACCGTCGGCATGGCCCGCACCCACCGCTCCCGCGCCGTCCGCTTCCTCGCGGGCTTCTACACGGAGGTCTTCCGCGGTACGTCGGCCCTGGTGCTGATGTTCTGGCTGTTCTTCGTGGTGCCGCCGCTGATGGGCTGGCAGCTGGTCCCGATGTGGGCCGCCGTCCTCGCCCTCGGCCTCTCCTACGGCGCCTACGGCGCGGAGATCGTGCGCGGCGCCCTGAACTCGGTCGCCCCCGCGCAGCGTGAGGCGGGCGTCGCCCTCAGCTTCACGCCCTGGCAGCGGATGCGGCTGATCCTGCTGCCGCAGGCGGTCCCCGAGATGATGCCGCCCTTCTGCAACCTGCTCGTGGAGCTGCTCAAGGGCACCGCCCTGGTGTCGCTGCTCGGCGTGGGCGACGTGTCCTTCGCCGCGTACCTGGTGCGGCTGGCCACCCAGGAGAGCGCGCAGGTCTACACGATCAGCCTGGTGATCTACTTCGTGCTCGCGCTGGTGGTGACCCGCTCCATGAAGGCGCTGGAGCGCCGGAGCAAGCGGAACATCGGCATCGAACCCGAACCCGGCCTGCTCGGCGGACTGTTCTCCCGCCGGGCCGAGTCGAAGATCGCCGGTACCGAGGTGGCGGGGGGTGCGTCCCGATGACCTGGGACTGGTCCGCGGTGGCGGACTTCATGCCGCGCTTCTGGGACGGGGTGCTGCTCACCCTGCAGATCCTGGTGCTCGGCTCCCTGATCTCCTTCACCCTCGGCCTGGTGTGGGCGCTCGCCTTCCGCGCCCCGAGCCGTTTCGTGCGCTGGCCGGTGAACGCGTTCACCGAGTTCGTCCGCACCACGCCGCTGCTGGTGCAGCTCTTCTTCCTCTACTTCGTGCTGCCGGAGTGGGGCATCCAGTTCTCCGCCCTGACCACCGGCATCATCGCGATCGGGCTGCACTACTCGACGTACACCGCCCAGGTCTACCGGGCGGGCATCGAGGCGGTCCCGCCTGGCCAGTGGGAGGCGGCGACGGCCCTGAGCCTGCCGGCCCACCGGACCTGGACCGCGGTGATCCTGCCGCAGGCGATCCGCCGGATCACCCCGGCGCTGGGCAACTACGTGATCGCCATGCTGAAGGACACCCCGCTGCTGGCCGCGATCGGCGTGCTGGAGCTGCTCCAGCAGTCCCGGCTGGAAAGCGCCTCGACCTTCCAGTACACCGAGCCGCTCACCGTGATCGGCATCGCCTTCATCCTGATCGCCTACCCGGCATCCCTGCTGGTCCGAACCCTGGAGCGCCGTCTTGTCCGCTGACACCACCTCCGACACGCCGTCCGCCGGCGCCCCGGACGAGCTGATCCGGTTCGAGGGCGTCACCAAGAGATTCGGCGACAACACCGTCCTCGACGATCTGTGCTTCTCGGTGGAGCCGGGCCGGCACGTGACCCTGATCGGCCCGTCCGGCTCCGGCAAGACGACGATCCTGCGGCTGCTGATGACCCTGGAGTCCCCGGACGAGGGCACCATCACCGTCAACGGGTCGAAGCTCTTCCCGGCCGCCGAGAAGGAGCGGCGGGAGGCCCGGAAGAAGATCGGCATGGTCTTCCAGCAGTTCAACCTGTTCCCGAACATGACCGTGCTGCGCAACATCACCGAGGCCCCGGTGCGGGTGCTGGGCCTGTCCAAGGAGGAGGCCGAGACCCGCGCCCGGGAGCTGCTGGACCTGGTGGGCCTCGGCGACCGGGCGGACGCCAGGCCGACCCAGCTCTCCGGCGGGCAGCAGCAGCGCGTCGCCATCGCCCGGGCCCTCGCGATGCGCCCCCGGGTGCTGCTGCTGGACGAGGTCACCTCGGCCCTGGACCCGGAGCTGGTCGCCGGGGTGCTGGATCTGCTGCGGGACATCGCACGCACCACGGACATCACGATGGTGATCGTGACCCACGAGATGAGCTTCGCCCGGGACATCTCCGACGAGGTCCTGATGTTCGATTCCGGGAAGGTCATCGAGTCCGGTCCGCCGGAGAAAATCTTCTCCGATCCCGAGCACGAACGTACGCGCGAGTTCCTCGGAGCGGTGCTCTGACCACGTAATTCGCCCCCGTCTCATGATGCAGGCATATGCCATGGTGATGCGCCCCAGCCCACACGGCCGGGGCGCACATCATTTCCGCCAACAGCCCGCCTACAAGGGCTCCTTGGCGGCTATCGTGGTAACAAGCATGCGGTCACAACCTGGTAGGGGGAAACCGTGGCGCTGAAGCCCGAGCCGACCGCGCCGTTCCATTCGGTGCACTACGTCCTGCGAGTCCTGGAGACGGTCTCCAGGCACGGTGGCGGTGTCACCGACGCCCAGATCGCCCGCGAGACCGGGCTGCCTCCCGGCCACCTCGCCCCCATGCTCGCCATGCTGCGCCGCGAGGGATACGTGGAGCAGGTCGCCGACGGCGCGTATGTGACGGGCGACTCCCTCGTCCTCCTCGGCTCGGGCGCCACGCGCAAGGAGGCCCTGCAGACCAAGCTCCAGGACACCCTGGTGGAACTGCGGGACTCGGTGGGCGCCGCGGTCTACATCAGCCGGTACATCGACGGCGAGGTCAAGATCACCCAGTTCGCCGACGGCCCGCTGACGCCCAAGGTCAACGAGTGGGTCGACTTCCGCTCGGCCGCCCACGCCAGCGCGGTCGGCAAGTGCCTGCTCACCCAACTCGACGTGAACGGCCGCCGCGACCACCTCTCCCGCCACAAGATCGCCCGGCTCACCTCCCGCACCATCACCAGCGAGCGGCTGCTCTTCTCCAAGCTGGACTCCCAGCCGCCGACCGTCCCCGTCCTGGACCTCCAGGAGTACGCGGTGGGCACGGTCTGCGCGGCGGTCCCGCTGACGGCCGGATCGGCCGTGGGCTGTCTGGCGCTCTCGCTGCCGATCGAGCACGCCCACCGCCTGCGCAAGGCGGCGGAGACCCTGAACCGCAGAGCGGCCCCGGTGGTCCTCTCCCTGGCGATCTAGCCGGGCACCCCGCGGCCCCGCCCGGCCGGGCCGCGGGCCGGAAACCGGTGCGGAGCACCCCCCGGGACCAGGTACTATTGCTGTGTCGGCCCGCCCGAAACGGCAGGCCGCGAGTCAGGCGCCGCTAGCTCAGTTGGTTAGAGCAGCTGACTCTTAATCAGCGGGTCCGGGGTTCGAGTCCCTGGCGGCGCACAGACGGAAGGCCCCTCGCGAGAGCGAGGGGCCTTCCGCGTTCCGGTCAGCCGGGGATCAGGGAGGTCAGACCCCCGCCGCGAGTCCGGCCGGGGCCTTCGCGGGCGCGACCCCGAAGACGGACACCGCCTGGTAGTACGTCCAGGCGGTCGAGTTGCACGAGGTCCGGGTCGCCCCCGAGTACTGCGCGCACACCCGCTTCAGGTCCTCGTAGAAGGCCGAGTCCAGGCGGGACTTGTGGGCGCTGAAGGTCCCGGCCGCCTTGTAGTTCCGGTAACCGAAGTCATGGCGGGCGCAGGACGAGGCGAAGGGGAAACCGAAGGGGTTGTCGGGCGAGGAGGAGCAGTAGTCGGTGGACCAGTCGAAGCCGTACGCGCTCCAGGCGCCCTGGTTCGCGCGGGCCGAGGCCCAGGCGTTGTAGCTGGACGCGCTGGTCTGCGTCCAGGAGCTGAGGACCTGGGGCTTGTCGGCGGGAGCGGCGGACGCGGGACCGGCGAGGAGCAGGCCGGCGGGCAGGGCGAGTGCGGCGGCGGCGAGGGGAAGGGCCGTTCGGTGGCGCATGCGTAACCTCCGTGCGGAGCAGGGGGAGTCGGTACACGCCCGTGGGGGTCTTTCCACGGCGGGCACCAGCATGCAGTCATGTCCACGCCAACAACAGGGCTCACTGCCGACAGAAGGATGAAGTCTCCGCACGGCCCCGTCATCTCCCTGTCACCGCAGGGGTATTGCGCCTCCTGGCCGAAAGATGCTGCCGGACGCGCGGACGGCGCGCCCTCCGAACCCGGCGGTGGTCCGGAGGGCGCGCCGCGCGCCGAAACGCCTCAGCCGACGCGGGGGATCAGAACTGCACGTCGGAGCAGGCGTAGAAGGCGTTGGCGGTGTCGTGCACCGTCCACACCGCCAGGATCAGATGGCGGCCCGACTTCTGGGGAAGGTTGCCGGAATGGGACAGCGTGGCCGGCGGCTGCTGGCCGCCGTAGGGGATGGTCAGGAACGGCTGCGACTCCAGCGCGGCCCTGGTCAGCGGCTGGCTGGGGTTCCAGCCGTTCTTGGTGATGAAGTACTTGAAGTCGGTGGTGCGGTGACGTGCGGTGAACTGCCAGCGGAAGGTGTAGTTCTGGCCTGAGTTCACCTTGGTGGTGGGCCAGGCTCCGCCGCGCGGGTCGTCGAGCTGCGCGAACTGGCCGTTGCCGCCGGCGCAGATCCTGCCGTCGGCGGGTCCCGCCGCCGGGAAGCCCTTGGGCCCCTCGACGCTCTGGGGTTCCCACTGGATGTTGCCGCAGTTGGTGACCGTGCCGTTGGCACAGAGTTTCTGGCGGCTGATGGGCGAGTCGGTGTAGCCGTGGCTGCTGGCACTGCCGCCGGCGAGCACCGTGGTGCCCGCCACGGCGAGGCCCACGACGGCCGCACCTATCTTTTTTCGCATGCTTGGCTCCGTTGAGAACGTGGGGGAGTTCCTGGGTGGTGCACGCGTGCGGTAGTGAAGGTTCCGGTCTAGACCAAGTCTCAATGTAGGGAAGCCTGTTGGACGTGTCCAGACCAATCACGGAGCCTCTGCGCCCCCGGCCCGGCCGGTGTAGAAGGCGACGGTGAGGTCCTTCACGAGGGCCTTGCGCTCGTAGTCCGCCAACTCGACCAGACCGCGGTCGGTCAGCCGCCCCACCGTGTCCTCGACCGCGTCGACGACCGAGGTCAGGACCGAGTCCCGGTGCCGGGCGTCGATGGCCGCGATCCGCCGGCGCAGCACGGCGTCCGCGATCTCCGGCGCGTAGTCGACGGCGACCGGCTGCGCGGAGAAGACCTCGATGCCCACCGGCGCGCACTGCTCCGCCAGCACCTTCGTCAGCTCGGCCCCGACCGTGCCCGCGTCCCGCAGCGTGGGGACGGCCTCGCCGAAGCTGTCGGCGGGCAGCTTCGACAGCACCCGGGCCGTCGCCGCCTCGACCTGCTCCGCGAGATACGCCTCGTGGTTCTCCACCCCGAGCACGGCCCGGACGGTGTCCGACACCCGCCACACCACCAGGACGACCGCCCGCAGTTCGGTGCCCTCCGCGTCGTGCACGGGCATCGGCTCACTGCGCCAGTGCCGGAGCCGGACGTCGATCCGCCGGCGCAGCACCAGCGGGCTCACCCACACCAGCCCGGTGCGCCGGACACTCCCCCGGTAGTCGCCGCACAGGGTGAGCACCCACGCATGGCCGACCTGTCCGCGCCCCAGCCCCCCGAAGCCGAACAGGATCAGCAGCACCCCGAGGGTCAGCAGGCACCACACCCCGATGCCGATGCCCTGGTACGGGGGCGGGGTGACGCCGAGAATCCGCCCGACCGCGTCCGGCACCGCCCCGGTCCCCCACAGCAGTGCCCCGGTCCCGGCGAGGGCGCAGCCCCCGGCGACCAGCCCGGTCCAGCCGGGGAGCACCGGGCCCGGGCGCTCGGTCAGCCGGGGGTCGACGGCCGGTGCGGCCGGATCGGCCGCCGCCGGCAGCGGCGCCCGGCCGCCGGACTCCCGCCCGGGGCCGGCGCCGTGCCCGGTTCCCGTCCCGCCGTCCCCGGCCGGCCGGCCCGAGGCACCCACCTTGGGCTGCTCCCCGGTGCCCTTCCTCCGCGAGATCACCGCGGGGCGCAGACCGGACGGCAGGGCCAGCGGCCCGCTGTCGTCCCGGAACAGGAGGTGCACCGGGATCTCGGTCGTGGTCTCGCTCGCGATGACCGGGCTGCGCCGCGGGGTCTCGGGCGGGACGGGGCCCTCCGGGTCCGACGTCGTGGTGTTCATGCCGCCTCGCCTTCGTTGCCTGCTTGCCGTGCTGGTCCGCGTGGGCTGTTCGCCGCGCTGGTCCGCTTGCCGTGGGTGTCTCTGCTTCCCGCGGGTGTCTCTGCTGCGGGGTGTGGTTCTCCGTGCGGGGTCGTGGTTCTCTGCTCGCCGTGGCCGGGCTCAGCGGGCCGCGAAGAGCAGGCGCCAGGTGTGCGGGCCGGGGTAGCCGTCGGCCTCCGCGCCCCGCCAGCCCTGGGCCCGCTGGAACGCCTGGACGTTGCGCCGGTCCGCCTCGGTCCACTGCGGCCCGGGGCCCTCGGCGTAGTGCTTGCCGTAGCCCCGCTTGACGAGCTGCTTCCCGAGCTGGGTCACATGGGCGTTGGTGCGGCCCGGCCGGAAGTGGTCCCGGCCGGGGAAGGCGGGCGGCTGGGCGGACGGGCCGGCCGTGACGGCGGGCGGGATGTCCTTGCCCTGGCCGTTCACCAGCAGCCGCCAGGTGTGCGGGCCCGGATAGCCGTCGGCCTCCGCGCCCCGCCAGCCCTGCGCCAGCTGGAACGCCTGGGTGGCGCGGCGGTCCGCCGCCGTCCACTCCGGGCCCGGGCCCTCCTCGTAGAAGCGCTTGCCGCCGCGCTGCACCAGGAGTTCGCCGAGCCGGGTGACATGGGCGTTCTTCTTGCCGGGCCCGAAGGCGGAGGTGCCGGGGAAGGGCGCCGCCGTGCTCTCGCCACCGCCGGCCGTCCCGCTGGAGAGGCCCTTGTAGCGGTAGGCCACATAGCCGGCGGAGTTGTTCCAGTAGGCCATGGGTGTGGACTGCTTGCGGGTGCGGGGCTTGGTCTGCTCGTACGCCACGTAGTAGGTGTGCGTGTAGTCGGTCCAGCCGCCGAAGATCGTGACGTGCGAACCCGCCCCGGGGTCGGCCGGGTTGTGGAAGAGCAGGATGTCGCCGGGCTGGAGGTCCTCGCGCTGGATCCGGTCGCCGAATGCGGCGAGGCTGCCGGTCCACTCGTTGCCCGCGAGGCTCCAGGCCATCGAGACATAGCCGGAGCAGTCCTGGCGGTAGCCGTCGGACCAGTACTTGGTCATGCTGTACGGCACCTTGGCCGAGACCCACTTCTTGGCCCGGTTGATGATCTCGGTACGGGTGGTGGCCTTCAGCGCCGTCTGGTTGGCCTGGTTGGCGGGCTTCCCGGCGGGGCCGTGCAGCGGGCCGGTGGCCCCCTGCTCGGTCGGCGGGAGGGGGTCGGCGGACGGGGCGACGGCACGGGCCGGGCCACCGGACGCCTGGGCGGAGGCGGCGGCACCGCCGGCGCCGCCCAGGACCACCCCGGCGGTGGTCACCAGCACCAGCGCGCGCCGGCAGCCGTGCGCGGAGGGGTGCCCTCCGGCGGCCAGGGCGCGTCGCCGCTCGACGCATCCGGCGCAGTCGCAGTCACCGGCGGGCTCGTACTCCTCGAAGACCGGCACGGCCATACGCGTCGCCTCCCCATTCGCAATCGGCAAGATCCTCTGACGGTGTGTCACGTGCGCCAGTGTCCCAACCGGATGGACAAAACGCATTTTGACGTACGAAAGGGTAAAAACAACGATCCGGCCGGGCTGGGCGCGGCGGCGGGGGGCCCGCGGGGTGTGCGGAGCACTCCCGCGCGTCGGGTAGAGTTCTCCAGGTCAGCAGGCGCCGCTAGCTCAGTTGGTTAGAGCAGCTGACTCTTAATCAGCGGGTCCGGGGTTCGAGTCCCTGGCGGCGCACGCGAAACGAAGGCCCTCCCACGCGCGTGGGAGGGCCTTCGTCGTACGGTCCGCGGGTCAGGAGCCCGTGGCCGGACCGGGGCCCGGACCCGTTCCCGTTCCCGTTCCGGTGAGGTACGCGGAGACGACCACGTTCGCCGTGTATCCGCCGGTCGACCGGTCGAAGGTCCCGCCGCAGGTGATCAGGCGCAGCTCCGGGCGGCCGGCGACGCGGGGGCCGTACACCTGGCGGGCGTCGAAGCGCTCCGGTCCGAAGACGCGCACATCGTCCACGGTGAACTCGGTGGTCTCGCCGTCCTCCCCCGTCACCCTGACCCGCTCGCCCGGACGGAGGGTGCTGAGGTCGTAGAAGACGGCCGGACGGGTCTCGGTGTCGACATGGCCGACGATGATCGCCGCACCCGGCTCCCCCGGCCGGGCCCCGCCCCCGTACCAGCCGACACTCCCGCCCGCCGTGTACGGAGGCGGGTCGATCGCGCCCCGCTCGTCGAGGCCGCGCACCACGACGGGGGCGGAGACGCCGAGGGCCGGGACGTCGAGCCGGCGGGGCGTGGAGACGTCGAGCGGCGCGTGGGCGGCCGGCATGGGGACGCCGGGCGGGCGGCCGACCGCCGCCAGGTCGCCGGTCGTCGGCGCGGACATGCCCGCCGCGCCACCGGGGGCGCCGCCGCCCCACAGCCAGAGCACCAGGACGAGGACGGCCCAGACCACCCCGATCACCGCCCGCCGCACCCCGGCCGCGCCCACTCCCTCGCCCGGTCCGGCGCCCGCTTCCGTGCCCGATCCCGCCGACGTACCCGGTCCCGCTGCCGCGCCCTCCGGGCGTATCCGCGCGGGCATCTCAGTCGGAGTCCGTACGGCGCCGGCGCGCGCTGCGCACCGCGAAGGCGACGGCGGCGGCCCCGGCGAGCACCAGGCCCACCACCGTCTGTGTGGCGCTCGGTCCGGTGTCCTCGGGGTCGACCGCGGCGACCGGCATCGCGATGGCCGCAGTCCCGCCGCCGCCCGCGCGCACGGGAGCGACCGGTGAGGCGTGCACCGTCCGGGCCACCTTCTCCGCCCCGCCGGCGGGCATCGCCCGCACCAGGAGCCGACCGGTCTCCCCGTGGTCCCGCCCGTCACAGAGGATGCGGACGCCGAAGGCACCCGGCCCGGCGCCGGGCCGTACGCGTGCCGTGCCGGCGAGGGCACGCTGACCGGTCACGGTGCGCAGTTCCGCGTCGCCCATGAACGCCTCGGATCTCGCGAGCGCCGAGCCGCCGGAGCAGCCGGTGGCGCCGACCCGGACCGTACCGCCGGGCACCGCCTCGGCGGGGGTCAGCCGGGCCGTCGCCCCGGCGGAGCCCGGGGAACTCGCGGAGTCGTCGGCGACGGTGGCCGCGGTCGCGGTCACGGCGGGTGCCAGCACGAGGACGGCGGCCGCACCCACGGAACGGAGAGCAAGGGAACCTGCACGCATCGTGAACCTCCTGATACCGCCAGAGTCACGCGTACGGCGCGTTTCCGCATCCGCAGCACCGGTCACCCTCCGTCGGCGCGCCGCTGACCTGCGCCGTTGCCGAGGCGCGGGTCACTGAGGGTCACCGGGGGCCGGGTGGCGTCCGTCAGACGCGGTCGACGAGGTCCGCGATGGAGTCGACGACCGTGGACGGACGGAACGGGTAGCGGTCCACGTCCCCCGGCGCCGTGAGGCCGGTCAGGACCAGGAAGGTCTCCATCCCGGCCTCCAGACCCGCGAGCACATCCGTGTCCATCCGGTCGCCGATCATGGCGCTGGTCTCGGAGTGCGCCCCGATCGCGTTCAGGCCGGTGCGCATCATCAGCGGGTTGGGCTTGCCCGCGAAGTACGGGTCCTTGCCGGTCGCCTTGGTGATCAGCGCGGCCACACTGCCCGTCGCCGGGAGCGGCCCCTCGGTCGACGGGCCGGTCTCGTCGGGGTTGGTGCAGATGAACCGCGCGCCGTTGTTGATCAGGCGGATGGCCTTCGTCAGGGACTCGAAGCTGTAGGTGCGGGTCTCGCCGAGGACCACGTAGTCCGGCTCGTGGTCGGTGAGCACATAGCCGATGTCGTGCAGGGCCGTGGTCAGTCCCGCCTCGCCGATGACGTAGGCGGTGCCGCCGGGGCGCTGGTCGTCCAGGAACTGGGCGGTCGCCAGCGCCGAGGTCCAGATGTTCTCCACGGGCACGTCCAGACCCATGCGGGAGAGGCGGGCGTGCAGGTCACGGGCGGTGTAGATGGAGTTGTTGGTGAGCACGAGGAAGGGCTTGCCGGTCTCCCGCAGCTTCCTGATGAAGGCGTCGGCTCCGGGGATGGGGACGCCCTCGTGGATGAGGACGCCGTCCATGTCGGTCAGCCAGGATTCGATCGGCTTGCGCTCTGCCATGCGGGCGGACTCCTGCCGTGCGTGTCGTACATGCGGGTGGGCGCCGCGACGGCGCTGTGGCGACGCCCACCAGCGTAAGGGGCCTTCGTGCGGATCAGGCCGGGCCCGCGTGACCTGATCCGTACGAAGGGCCCTGGTCAGCGGCGGGAGCGCGGGGCGACGCGGCGGCGGAGGACGAGCAGGGCGATACCGGTGCCGAGCGCGAGGGTCGCCGCGGCCGCGAGGACGCGTACGCCCGTGCCGGCGCCGGTCGAGGCGAGCTGCTCGGGCAGCCAGGGGGGCGAGGACGCCTCGGGCGTACCGGAGGGCCGCGCGGTGCCGGGGTCCCGGTCCGCGTCCCCGTCGACGTCCGGGTCCGGCTCCTGCGACTCGGCGGAGCCGGAGGGCCGGGCGGTCCCCTCGGTCACGGTGAGGTGGTAGTCCTCGGACGCCCCGACCCAGTCGCCGTCGTCGCCCCGGCGCTGGACGACCGCCGCGTTGACGGTGACCTCGCCGGGGGCGGTGCCGGCCGCGAGGGAGAAGCGGACGGGCACGGTCACCGTCCCGTCGGCCGGGACGACGAAGCCCCGGAAGCCGTCGTCGAAGGCGCCGACCAGTTCGTCCTCGCTGGTCCGCTCCAGGGTCACCGGGCGCCAGCGCCCGGCGTCACCGTCCCGGAACTCGACGGCGACGCGGTCGGGCGCGAGCGGCGTCCCGGTCAGGACGACCACCGGGTGGATGTGGTGGCACAGCTCGCGGGTGGTGTTGGTGAGGTCGATGCGCCAGCCCTGGAAGCCCGAACCGGCTTGCACGGTACGGGGGCCGCCGTGGATACGGGTCTCGATCGGGAAGCCCGGATCGGTGGACTTCCCGCAGGTCGGCTGGCGGTCGGCGGGCACCGCGTCGCCCTGCTCCCGCGCGGCGGGCGGTGCGGCGGGGCGGTCGGCGGCCGGGGTGTCGTCGGCGGTGGCGGGGCTCGCCAGCAGGGCGGCGGCCAGCACGGCGGCCGTGGCCGTACCGGCCGGGAGGGCGAGGGCGGTGCGCAGTCGCATGGGGGTGGCCTTTGCTTGCTCACGGTCGCCGGGCGGGGCCGCGGGCCGGTGGCCCGGGGCCCTGCCATCGTTGCCCGGGGCGCCCGCCGGGGGTGTGCCGTGTACCGCCGAACAGCGGTGCAACGCCCCCCGTGTCCGCGTATTCGGTGCCGGGGCGCATGGCGGCGGGCGCGGGCGGGGCCCTTCGGGGCGGCCGGTCGGGGCGGGTCAGGCCGGAGACGGGGTGGAGGCCGCCGGGGCCGGGGCACGTCCGAAGACCGGGGCGAGCACCAGATGGGCCGCCCCCTCCGCGACGGTGTCCGCGCCGCCGGGGGCCGCCTCGACCGGCACCCCGCCGCCGCGCGCCGCCACCACCTCGCCGACCCCGCGCACGAAGACGTCCTCGGCGGCGGCGACCGTGCGTCCGCCGAGCAGCACGCGGTCGATGTCGAGCAGTCCGACGAGATTGGCCGCCCCGGTCCCGAGCACCCGGGCCGCGCCCCCGAGGTCGCCGCCCGCGACGGCGGCCAGGCAGAGCGCCTCGACGCAGCCGCGCCCGCCGCACCCGCACAGGGGCCCGTCGAGCTGCACGACCTGGTGTCCGAACTCGCCCGCGCCGGTGCGCGCGCCCCGGTACAGCCCGCCGCCGAGCACCAGCCCGGCCCCGAGGCCGGTGCCGAGGTGGAGGTACGCGAAGGAGTCGCCCGGGCCGCGCAGGGCGAGGCCGAGGGCGGCGGCGTTGGTGTCCTTGTCGAGGACGACGGGGAGGGCGAGGCGCCGGGCGAGCGCGTCCCGCAGGGGGTACCCGGCCCACGCGGGGAAGCCGGTGACCCGGCCCGGGACCCCGGCGTGGTGGTCGAGCGGCCCGGGCATCGCGACCCCGACGCCGAGCACCCGCGACCCGGCGGGGCCGGATGTCTCCACCTCCGGCCCCGGCGCCTCCCGCGCGTCCGCCCGGTCCGTGCCGCCCGCCCGGCCCGCCCGGGCCAGCAGGGCCGCGACCTCCGCCGAGGCCGTCGTCAGGACCCGGTCCGCCCCCGCGCCGAGGTCGAGCGGGGCCCGGCGGTCCGCGACGCGCGTACCCGCGAGGTCGAGGAGGACGGCCCGCAGCTCGTCCCGGTCCAGTTGCAGCCCCACCGCGTGCCCCGCCGACGGGACCAGCCGCAGCACCGTGCGCGGCTTGCCCCCGGTGGAGGCGCGCCGGCCCGCCTCCGCCGCCATGCCCTCCTCGCGCAGCCGGCCGGTGATCTTGCTGACGGCCTGCGGGGTCAGGCCGGTGCCCTCGGCCAGTTCGATCCGGCTGATCCCGTCCTCGCCCGCGGTGCGCAGCAGGTCGAGGACGAGCGCCGCGTTGTGGCTGCGCAGGGCCGGGAGGTTGACGCCCGCGGGCTGTCCGGTGCGGGGTCCGCGCGTGGCGCCCGGGGCGCTGGGACGGTGGGTGGTCACGGGACGGTGGGTGGTCACGCCCCCATTCTCCGGGACGCTTGCACTTTGGCAACAGCGTTGCTTAAGTGGGGTCCATGACTGGCTCCGGCACCCCCCTCCGCGTCGGGCTCGTGGGCTACGGCCTCGCGGGCTCCGTGTTCCACGCCCCGCTGATCGCCTCCACCGACGGTCTGGTCGTCGACACCGTGGTCACCTCCCGCGAGGAGCGCCGGGCCGAGGCGCGGGCGGCCCTCGGGGAGGGCGTCCGCTTCGCCGCCTCGCCGGACGAGCTGTGGGAGCGGGCCGGCGAGCTGGACCTCGTCGTCGTGGCCTCCCCCAACAGGACCCATGTCCCGATCGCCACCGCCGCCCTCGAAGCCGGTCTGCCGGTGGTCGTGGACAAGCCGGTGGCCGGCACGGCGGCCGAGGCGCGCGCCCTCGCCGGGCTGGCGAAGGAGCGGGGCCTGGCGCTCTCCGTCTTCCAGAACCGCCGCTGGGACAACGACTTCCTCACCCTGCGCCATCTGCTCGCGGAGGGCGCCCTCGGGGATGTGCGGCGCTTCGAGTCCCGCTTCGAGCGCTGGCGCCCGCAGCCCAAGGGCGGCTGGCGCGAGTCCGGGGACCCGGCGGAGATCGGCGGCCTCCTCTACGACCTGGGCAGCCATGTCGTCGACCAGGCGCTCTCCCTCTTCGGCCCGGCCGCGCTGGTCTACGCGGAGTCCGATGTGCGCCGCCCGGGCGCAGAGGCGGACGACGACACCTTCATCGCCGTCACCCACACCAACGGCGTCCGCTCCCATCTGTACGTGAGCGCGACGACGGCGCAGCTCGGCCCGCGTTTCCGCGTGCTCGGCTCCAAGGCGGGGTACGTGAAGTACGGGCTCGACCCCCAGGAGGCCGATCTGCGGGACGGTAGGCGTCCGGCCGAGGGTGTTTCCTGGGGCGAGGAGCCCAAGTCGATGTGGGGCCGCATCGGGTCCGGGGAGTCCCCGGTCACCGGTGGGGGCGCCCTTGTCCCGACGCTGCCGGGCGACTACCCCGCGTACTACGCGGCGGTCGTCGGGGCGGTCCGCGGCGAGGGCCCGGTCCCGGTGACCGCCGAGGAGGCGGCCGCCGCCCTCGACGTCCTGGAAGCCGCCCGCCGCTCCGCCAGGGACGGCGTGACCGTGGAGATCAGCGCATGACCGGCACCACCGCCAGCCCGCAGCCGCAGCCCTCGCAGCCGCGGCCGTCACAGCCGAAGCCCTCGCAGCCGAAGCCGCCGTCGGAGCATCTGTCCGTGGAGGAGATCGCCGAGCAGGAACACCGTCTCACCCTCGGCGGGTTCACCAACGAGGACGCCTGGAAGCTGGGCAGTCTGCTGGTGGAGATGGCCCGGCTGCGTGAGGCGCCGGTCGCGATCGACATCCGCCGGGGCCCGCAGCAGCTCTTCCACTTCGCGCTGAGCGGCGCCAGCGCCGACAACGACGCCTGGATCGACCGCAAGCGCCGGGTCGTCGAGCGGTACGGCGTCAGCTCGTACCTGGTCGGGGCCCGGCACCGCGCCAAGGGCACCACCTTCGAGGAGTCCTCCCGGCTCGACCCGGACGTGTACGCGGCGCACGGCGGCTCGTTCCCGATCAACGTCGAGGGCGTCGGCCTCGTCGGCTCGGTGACGGTCTCCGGTCTGCCGCAGGCCGAGGACCACGCCCTGGTGGTCGACGCGCTGGAGCGGTTCGCGGCGCACGCGGACGGGTCGAGCGGGGTGGCGGGCGCGCCGTCCTGACGCCCTGGCCCGGGGCCCGCGCCCCGGGTCTTCCGGACCGGCGCGGCCCTCTCCTGGCCCGGGCCGGTCCCCCGGACCGGCGCGGTCCGGCACGTCCCCCGCGTGCCGGGCCGCGCCTCTTTCACGCGTGGCCCGTTTGGCTTTCGCGCGTGGCGCGTCTTGCGCGTGGCTCGCCCCGGGCCGGGGCTACGCGTCCTTGAGCTCCTGGCGCTGGCGGCCGAGCCCGTCCACCTCCAGCTCGACGACGTCACCCGCCCGCAGATACGGCTTGGGCTCCGGCTGCCCCATCGCGACGCCCGCCGGGGTGCCGGTGTTGATCACATCGCCGGGGTGCAGGGTCATGAACCGGCTGAGGTAGCGGACCACCTCGGCGACCGGGAAGATCTGGTCGGCGGTGGACCCGTTCTGGCGCAGCTCCCCGTTGACCCAGAGCCGCAGCCCCAGCGCCCCCGGGTCGGGCACCTCGTCGGCGGTCACCAGCCAGGGGCCGAGCGGGTTGAAGGTCTCGCAGTTCTTGCCCTTGTCCCAGGTGCCGCCGCGCTCGATCTGGAACTCCCGCTCGGACACGTCGTGGGAGACGGCGTACCCGGCGACGTACGCGAGGGGGTCCTCGTCGTCCGTGAGGTAGCGCGCCGTGCGGCCGATGACGACCGCCAGTTCGACCTCCCAGTCCGTCTTGCGGCTGCCGCGCGGGATCAGGACGGTGTCCTCCGGGCCGACGACCGTGTCGGACGCCTTGAGGAAGACGACCGGCTCGGCGGGCGGCGCGGCCCCGGTCTCGGCCGCGTGGTCGTGGTAGTTCAGCCCGATGCAGACCACCTTTCCGACGCGGGCCAGCGGCGGGCCCACGCGGAGCCCGGTGGCGTCGAGGACGGGCAGCTCCCCGGCGGCGGCCGCGGCCCGGATCCGGGCGAGGGCGGCGTCGTCGGCGAGGAGTGCGCCGTCGATGTCCGGGACGAGCCCGGACAGGTCGTACAGGGTGGTTCCGTCCTCGGTGGTTCCGTCCTCGGCGAGCAGGGCGGGGCGCTCGGCGCCGGCCGTACCGACACGCAGCAGCTTCATCGTGGGTCTCTCCCGGTCGACATCGACCCCGGACCGACAGGTGCGGCCGTCGAGACGCGGAGACTTGGTCGATCCTCCAAGAGTTCCCACCGGCCCGCAAGACCCTGTTCACACCGTGGACCGGCCGTGCGCCGTGTCCGGAGGCCCGGCCCGTCACCCGGCCGGGGTGAGCGCGCCCGCGACCGGCATGTCCCGGTACAGGAAGACCCGCTCCACCGCGCTCCACGTCGTACTGGTGACCACGTACAGCGCGGCGGCCAGCGGCACCACGGCCACGGTGACGAGCGTCGCGAACGACATCAGCGGCATGACCTTGAGCATCGCCCCCATGCCCGGCACCTGCTCCCCGTCCGCGACGGGCGCGGCGGCCATCTGGCTCTTGGTGCGCCGGTAGTTGAAGGTCGCCACCGCCGCGACGATCACGAAGAGCCCCAGGTAGACGAGCCCGGCCCCGCCGAACACCCCGCCGTCGGCGAGCGCGTCCGTCCAGCGCCCGCCGAGCGGGGCGGCGAAGAGGCTGTGGTCGAGCAGGGAGTTGGGCTCGCCGCCGATCCGGGAGTTCGAGAACAGGTGGTACATCAGGAAGAACGCGGGGAGCTGGAGCAGCGAGGGGAGGCAGCCGGAGAGCGGGGAGGTCTTCTCCTTCGCGTACAGCTCCAGGGTGGCCTGCTTCAGGCGCTCGGGGTCCTTGCCGTGCTTCTTGCGGAGCGCGGCGACCTGCGGGGCGAGCCGGGTACGCGCCTTGGCGCCGCGCGCGGCGGCCCGGGACAGCGGGTGGACGGCGAGGCGCACGAGCGCGGTGAAGACGATGATCGCGGCGGCGGTGGCCGAGGTGGCGAACAGGGGCTGGAGCAGCTCGGCGAGGCGTTCGACCAACGTGGCGAAAACGGACATGGGTGAGCCCTCCGGGGGTCTCGTCGTGCCGGGGAGTCGCCGGGGCGGCGCGCGGGGGGCGGGCGAATGGCCGGCCACGGGGGCGCGCGGCGGTACGGCGGGGGTGGGGTCGGCGGCGACGGTGCTGGAGGGGCGGGCTGGGCCGGGTCCGGGGGGCGCCCGGGGCCGGGCCTGGTCCGGTCCGGTCCGGGGTGACGCCCGGGGCGGGCCGGGGCCGGGCTCCCGTGGGGCCGGGGCCGGTCCGGTCAGCCGAGGCGGGCCCCGGCGGGCCGGGCCCGGACGATCCGGGCGCCCGGTGCGGGCGTCCATCGGCGCGGCGGCCGGTCACCCGGCCGGACCCACGCGGCGCGGAACGCGCCCCTACGCAGCCGTCGCGAGACGACGGCCCGGCGCCCGGGGACGCCGGCGGCCCCGGGCATCGGGGTCGCGCTGGGGCAGAAAGGCGGTGCGCTGCTCACGGTCACGCAGGGCGGTGCGGACGCGGGTGCGCGGGACGACCGGCGCACAGCGCGCGCTGATCACCGCGCAGACGACGAGCGCGGAACCGGCGGCGGCCGTCGCGGTGGCGGCGAGCGCCACGGCGGCGCCCAGCCCGTCCCCGTCGACGAGCACGACCCCGACGAGAAGGAAGAAGAACAGCCCGGCGAGCCGGAACAGGGGCGGTGCGCTGCGGAACAGGCGCGGTGCGCTGCGGAGCATGCCCCACGCCCTCCTGCCGCTCGATGGCCGACGGCCCCGGTCGGAGCCTCCCCACAGTTGTACACGAACAACCCGCGCCCCCGGTTCCCCCGGCACCGGCCGCCCGGCACTCCGCCGCACCGCGCGGCGGGGCACCGTCGAAAAAAATCTCGCGAACATGTCATCCAGCCGCCCGCCCACCGGCGTTTGGAGAGTTGGGGAGGTGCCCTCCGCCGTGCCGCGGCGCCCGCCCACCCGGCCACGGGGGTCCGGGTGGTCGGGCCCGTGGAGCACGTGCCCACGGCGCCCCGCGTCCGCTGCCCCGCCCCGTCCACCGCGCCCACCGCCACAAGCCGAAGGAACCCCCACCCCGTGACGCAGGACCGGGACCGCCACCGCAGCCGCGACCCCGACCTCGGTTCCGACTGTGGCGCCGGCCGCGACTCCGACCCCGGCCCGAACCCCCGCCGGGGCCCCGACCGTGACGCCGAGTTCGCCGAGTTCGCGATGGCGGCCTGGCCGCGGCTGGTGCGTACCGCGACCCTGCTCACCGGGGACTTCCACGAGGCCGAGGACCTGGTGCAGACGACCCTGGCCAAGGTCTGGTCGCACTTCCGCCGGGTCCCGCGCGAGGAGATCGACCTCTATGTGCGCCGGGCGCTGGTCAACAACAACATCAGCCGGGTCCGGCGGCGGCGCGTCGCGCATCTGCTGACGCCGTTCCTGCCGGAGTCCGCGCACCGGGTGCAGGCCGACCACTCGGAGACCACCGAGCGGCGCGCGGCGGTCCTGGAGGCGCTGGCGTCCCTCCCCGCGCGGCAGCGGGCCGTGGTCGTGCTGCGGTTCTGGGAGGACATGCGGGAGCCGGACGTCGCCGCCGTCCTCAACTGCTCGGTGGGCACCGTCAAGACCCACACCCGGCGCGCCCTCCGGACCCTGCGCGCCCACCCGATCCTCGCCGACGGCGTGACCGGCATCAACGGCACGACCGGAAACGGCGCCTCCCCCTCCGGAGCCCACCGATGACTTCCGACCGCGGTCTGCGCACGGTGCTGGCCGACGCCGTGCACGACCTCGCCCCCTCCCCCGTCCCGCTGGCCGCCATCGCCCGGACCGCCCGCGCGCGCAGGCGGCGGCGGGTGGCCGGGCTGGCCGCGTCGGGCGCCGCTCTGCTGATCGCCCCGTTCGTGGTGACGGCCGTCCAGCGGTCCGCGCCGCCGGACCACGTCGTCGTCCCGCCGGCCGTGAGCAGCCCGCCTCCCACCGCGCCCCGGTCCCCCTCTCCGTCCCCGCCGCCGCGGTCCCCGGTGCGGGTCGTGGCGCCGGGCGAGCGGGTCGAGGGGCCCGGCGGGGTCGAACTGTGGCTGACCGAGCAGGGCAAGCACTGGGCGCTGCCCGGGGAGGAGCCCCAGTTCCGCAGCGTCACCGACGGCAACATCGACCGGGCCGGCCCCGGCGTGAGCCTCCAGACGGAGGGCGACGCGACGGGCACCTTCCTGTCCGGGGTCTACTACGGCACCGACCGGGCGGCCCGGGTCGCCGTCGCGACCGCCGCCGGGCCGATCACCGCCGGCCTCCTCACTCTGCCCGGCGCCCCCGGGTGGGGCGTCTGGTACGCGTGGGCGGGGCCGGAGTCGTACACGCAGGAAGGGTTCCTCGGGGGCGTGACCCTGTCGGACGCGGAAGGGCGGACGCTGGCGTCGCTGCCGGGGCCGCCCGTGCCCTGACGTCCGCGTCCCCTCGGCCCTACGCCCCCGCGGGCTGTGGCCCAACTCACCACCGCCGGCGCCCGGTCGGGAGCACTCACCCGTACCGGGACTCCCCTGCACCCGCCCCCACGGCAGTACCGTGTGGTCCATGCGCCCCGACACGCCTGCCGACCACCACGCCGAAGCCGAGCGCCTGCTGCGCACCGCGGAGCAGTACCCGGAGGACGAGGAACAACTGCTGCTCCAGGCCGCGGCCCATCTGGAACTGGCCGGCGACCGCGGTCGCGCGTCCGGCCTCTACGACCGCCTGCTCGCGGCCGAGCCGGAGCACCCGCAGCTCATCAAGGCACTCCAGGCGGCCAACCTCTGGGAGTACGGCCACGAGGCCGAGGCCCGCGCCCTGATCGCGGGCATCCGCATCGCGGCCCCGGCGCAGGCGGCCCCGTGGGAGATCATCGCGGAGACGCTGGAGTCCCACGACGAGCTGGAGGCGTCCCACGAGTGCTTCAACGAGGCGCTCGCGCTGCTGCTGCCGGCGGACGACGAGGTCCCGTACGCGGCGCAGTCCCTCCTCGCGGGCCGGCACCGGGTGCGGCGGCTGCTGGGCCTGGCGCACGACGACCACGACGCCCTGGCGGACCGGGTGCACGCCACCCACACCCCGGACTTCAGCCTCGACGAACTCCACGACCCGAAGCGCCTGTGGGCCCTCGGCTCGGACAACCCGGTCGAGCTGAAGGCGGAGATCGCGCGGCTGCGCGCGGAGCTGGGCTCGTACCGCTCGGCGCTCTCCCGGCCGTTCCCGGTGGCGGTCCTGCACTGGCCGGCCCCGGAGCTCGCGGAACTCCTGGAGGCGTACCCGGACCTCGCGGCCGAGTACCCGTCCCACGAGGCGCACCTCGCGGACATCGAGTCCGCCCTGCGCGACCTGGCCTCGACGGGCACCCGGAACCTGGGCATCGTCACGGCGACGGTCCCCTCCTACGAGGCCTTCGCCGCCTCGGAGGTGTCCTCCCCGACGAACACCTCCCTCCTCCCCCAGTACGCCACCACCCTCGCCGCCCGCGGCCGCGCCACGGCCTGGCCGCCGTCCAGGACGGCGGGGTGCTGGTGCGGGTCGGGGGTGGCGTACCGGGAGTGCCACGGGGGGTGAGGGGGGGGCGGGGACTGGGCAGCCAGCCGCCTTCCGTCCCTTGGCCCCTGGGCCCTGGGCGAAAACGGGAACACACACCCCCACGCGTCGGCTGATGTAGCGTCAGTAGCACGCACGTGCATACAGGGGGTTGCATGTCGTTCGAAGAAGAGTGGTCTCAGCTGAAGGCCGACGCACTGCGCAGGCAAGAGGCACGGATGCGGCTCGCGGCAGCCGGGGACGGCCCCGCGCCGTCCCCGAGTCCGCAGCACGCGGACCTTGGGCTGACCGATACACCAGTGCGCTCAAAGGCAACAGGCTTACGCGTGGCCCAGGGTGAGGCCCGTGACAAGTCCAAGCTGGACGACGCGGAGGCCGTGGGCCGGACACACTCCGGGTGGGACGCGGGCGTGGCGAGCAATGACTGCGTGGGTGCGTGGCAGAAACGTCTCCACCGGCTCAGCGACCTCGCCGAGGACGCCGCAGCGGCCTTGACCAAAGGGATGGACACCCAGATCAGCGAAGATGTGTCCATCGCAAAGGAGATCAGGAAATCCGCCGGCTGGCTGGAGGATGCCTAATGGTCTCCGTCAAGGGTCTCGACACCGCTCGCCCCCAGCAGTGGCGGGACGCGGCGGACGATGTCGTCAGAGCCGCCAAGCAGTGCGACGGGCTGGCGTCCTACGCTCGCGACGAAGTGGCGGACACCCTCAAGCAGTGCTGGGCCGGTGACGCTGGACGGGCTGCCCGCGCCAAGTTCGTCAAGCAGGCCGACGACTACGAGGCCGCCGCCATCAGCCTGCGTGCTCTGGCACGGACCTACGACGATCTCGCGAAGGACATCGAGGACGCGCAACGAGACCTGCGGAGCGGCCTCGACTACGCGGGCAGGCACGGCCTGAAGGTCGACGACAGCGGTCGGGTGGACTATGCGCAACCCACCGTCACGGCACCCGGCGGCGAGGAGCACACAGAGCTGCGCCACGCGCACCAGGTCATCACGGATGCCCTGGGGAAGGCCTTACGAGCGGACTTGGAAGCCGCCCGGACCCTACGCGCACGATAGAGGGCCTCACGCAGATCGGTGACCCGAAACTTGCACGGGAAGCCCTGAACGGGGACAGTCCCCTGGCCATAGCCTTGCGTCTGGACGGCGGCCTCGGCGATATCCACCCGATCAACGTCCCGCACAACGTACTGACCGCAGTGAACCGCGCCTCGACGGAGACCGGCATAAGCCGCAAACTCCTGCTCGCCATCCTGTGGCAGGAACAGCAGTGGTACCAGAACCACAACCCCAGCCTGCGCGGACCGCTGACGGAGTTCGGGAGGTTCTTCAACTGGGGGCTGACCCTGTACCCGAAACCCGATAAGTCCCTAGGCATCACTCACATCAAGCTGCCAACGGCCCGCGCCGTCCTCGACGAGTATCCAGACAGCTTCCGCCTCACCGACGGCAGGTCCATGAGGGAACTGAGCGACGCGGAGCTGGCGGCGGAGATAGAGGCCGATCCGGAACTCGATGTCCGTCTCTCCGCCCACCATTTGGCGATGCTGCGGGAAAACCCCTACGGCGCGGACACGGACAAGCAGCTCTTCACTCTCTATGCCGCCGACACCCCCGACGTCCGGGAGAAGAACGAGCAGCACGGCGACGAATCCGATGACCGAGGCGGGGACATCAAGGCGCGCGGGCGGAACTGGGACAAGATAGAGCCTCACCTGGACGACGCGATGGCCTGGCAGGCGCTGAGTGACGAGGAACGCGCTTCGGCCATCCGGCAGTTGGAGTCCCAAACCCCTGCCGGACATCATGTATCGATCGAACCGATCTTCAGCGCGGGCCAGACGACGGGCAACGGAACGGGTGAGCCCGAACCCGGCACTCCGTCGCCCAGCCCCGGACCGGCACCCGTACCTCCGGGAGGTTAGCCACATGAGGAGGGTCGGACTCGCGAGCGCGGCGTGCCTAGTGGCGCTGACCCTGACCGCCTGCGACGCGTTCACCCGCAGCAGCGCCGCGCCCCTGGAGCCGCTGCCCGCCCATGTGCCGGCCGGCCCTCGCTTCACCGCGGCCGAGGAGATCACCGCGAGGCTCGCGCGGAACGGCATGAACTGCGAGGTGTTTCTCGAACGAGGCGGCGCCGGCTCGGGCAAAAGCCTGCACTGCCTCCTCGACGACCGCGGCACAGAGGTGGAGGCCCAGATCACGGTCTTCGACACCACGGTCGTCAAGGAGGGCGAGATCGGGCTCGCGGTGCGCAGCCGGCGGACGCCACCGCGCGGCCAGACCCTGGTCGTCGCGGCCAACTGGTACATCCGCGTCCTCCCGGCCGACGCGCTGGCCCCGGCCCGCCGGATGGCCGACGCGCTGGGTGGGGTGGTCCTCCCGCCCCTGCACCCACTGCCCGCCATTCCCGACGGCCCCCAGCACGCCGATGCGAACGCTCTCGCGGCCGCGTTGGACGGCTCAGTCGGCTGCACGCGCCGGAAGGCGTCGTCACCCGGCGAACTCCGCTGCCGCACCAACACCTCGGCACCGGCCCCGGACTGCGCCAGCCCCTTCGGCGGCCGGGATGCGCACCTCGCGGTCCACCGCACCCCGACTGAACGCGACGACTATCTCCGTCTGCTGCTCACCGAACCTCGTGCACCACGCCACGTCGTGACCGCGGGCAACTGGTCCCTCCAGCTCTGCACGGCGGACGCGGCGCGCACGGCGGCGCGGGACCTGGGGGGCGTAGTGGTCCCGGTGCCCGGGCGGTAGCGTCCCTCGCGATGGAGCTCGCCCCGTCGTCATCGCCACATGTCGAATCTGAGTTGGTCGAGGAGGACCGCCCACTCACCGTGTTCGTCAGCCAGGGGGTGGTGTCCACCACGTTGATCGCATGGGCTATGCGGCTGGTGACGGCGGCACACGTCGCCCCCGACCTGTCGGTGACGCCTGATATCACTGACACGACGTGAACGGGGAGGGAAGGCGATGTCAGGTCCCATCGAGGCCCACGAGCCGGTGACCGGTCTGTACGAGCAGTTGATCACGCTCCGCGTGGAGAAGCAGCTCCAACAGCTCGACGGTGAACGCTGGCGAGCCGTCGATGACGCGGTGGGGGTCGAGTCGGGACCGCATGTCATGGCCCGCCATGTCGCAGAAACGACCCGGCGTGTGCTGGAGCGCCTCCCAGCGGCGGAACGCGTGCATGCCGCCAACCACATCCTGGAATCCATGAGCACCATCGACGGTGCCCGCGAGTGGGTGGACCTGGTCGCTGACGGGCCGCGGCAACTCCTCGCCATCGCGGAGAAACAGGCCGAAGGCGTCTACGCGCTCCGTCCCGCGACTCCGCTGTCCGACGCGGCCCTCATCACCAACTCCCCCGGCGATCCCAGCTTCGGCTTCGAACTGCGGGCCGAGCTGGCCACCGCAGACCGCGTCGATCTCCTGTGCGCGTTCGTGAAGTGGCACGGTCTGCGGGTGATAGAGCAGTCGTTGGAGGCCGCCCATGCTCGGAGTGTGCCCATGCGGGTCATCACGACGACCTACATCGGGGCCACCGAGCGTAAGGCCCTTGACAGGCTCGTGCAGAAGTACGGCGCCGAGGTGAAGGTCAACTACGAGCTGCGCTCCACCCGGCTGCACGCAAAGGCGTGGTTGTTCCGACGGAATAGCGGCTATGACACGGCCTACGTCGGCAGCTCCAATCTGTCGAAGGCCGCACTACTCGAGGGCCTTGAGTGGAACGTGCGCCTGTCGTCCATCGCCACACCGGATGTGCTGCGCAAGTTCGAGGCCACCTTCGACTCCTACTGGAGCGATTCCGCCTTCGAGTCTTACGACCCGGACCGCGACGGCTCCCGACTGGACGACGCCCTGCGGCAAGCCGGTCAAGGCTCCGGAGCCACCCGACCGGACGGCAGCCGGCCCATCACCCTTTCCGGCCTAGAGGTGCGCCCCCACCCGTACCAGCGGGACATGCTGGAACGGCTGGAAGTCGAGCGCACGGTGCACGACCGACATCGAAACCTCCTCGTCGCTGCCACGGGCACGGGCAAGACGGTGATGGCGGCGCTCGACTACAAAGGGCTGGTCCGGCAGCACGGGAGGAAGCTCCGGCTGCTCTTCGTCGCCCACCGGCAAGAGATTCTGCGCCAGTCGCTGCGCACGTACCAAGACGTTCTGATCGACGCCAACTTCGGACAGGAGTTCCACAGTGGGACGGTCCCCACCGACTGGGACCATGTCTTCGCCAGTGTGCAGTCCCTCAACGCCCGTGCCCTGGAGCAGATCGCGCCGGACCACTTCGACGTCATCGTGATCGATGAGTTCCACCACGGCGTCTCGCCCACATACCGCCGGATCATCGACCACTTCACGCCCGTGGAACTCCTCGGTCTGACGGCCACCCCCGAGCGTATGGACGGCCGTAACGTCCAAGACGAGTTCTTCGACGGGCGCATCGCAGCGGAGATGCGGCTCTGGGAGGCCCTGGAGAACGAACTCCTCAGTCCCTTCCACTATTTCGGGATCACCGACACCACGGATATGAGCGCTGTCACCTGGCGACGCGGCGCCTACGACTCGGCGGCGTTGAGTGAGCTGTTCACCGGCAATACGGCACGAGCCCGTCTCGTGGTGCGAGCCGTGCAGGACAAGGTGACCGACCCCGGCTCCATGCGGGCGCTCGGCTTCTGCGTATCCGTGGCCCACGCCGAATTCATGGCTGACTTCTTCCGGACCGCCGGGTTCGCAGCCGTGGCGTTGTCGGGTGAGACGCCTCGAGACCGCCGCAAGACCGCGTTGGACGATCTCCGATCCGGAGAACTTCAGGTGATCTTCTCGGTCGACCTCTTCAACGAGGGCCTGGACGTACCGGACGTCGACACACTGCTTCTGCTGCGCCCGACGTCCAGCGCCACCGTCTTCCTCCAGCAGCTCGGGCGCGGGCTGCGACGCAGCGAGGACAAGGCCGTCCTCACCGTGCTGGACTTCATCGGCCAGCACCGCACCGAGTTCCGCTTCGAGGAGCAGTTCCGCGCCCTGACGAACCTCACGCGCAACCGACTCCTGGACCACATCGAGCACGACTTCCCGCAGCTTCCCTCCGGCTGCCAGATCATCCTTGAGCGCAAGGCCAAGGATCTGATCATCAGTAACGTCCGCAGCCAGATCGGCGTGAACGTCACCCAACTGGCGCGAGAGGTAAAGCAGTACGCGGAACCACGGCTCTCCGACCATCTCCGGGAAAGCGGTCGGGAACTCAAGGAGCTCTACCCGCGGCACCGGAAACTCCTGGACCGGTCTGCTGCGCAGAGCAGACCTACTGCCCTCCACCGCACCCGAGGGCGAAGCCAAGCTACTCAAACGCGCGTCGGCCTTCCTCCATGCGGACGACCCACACCGCGTCACCGCCTATACCCTGCTGCTGTCGGACGACGCACCCGCGTACGCGGATCTGGATACGCGCGGGCAGGCGTACGCCCGCATGCTCTTCTTCTCCCTCTGGCCCCTTGGCGGCTTTGCCAGCTACCAGGACGGGTTGGACGCCCTACGGCGGCAGCCCGCCTTCCGGGACGAGCTGCGCCAGGTCCTCGCGTACAACCTCGATCGCACCGACCACGTTCCGGTGCCCCTCCTTGGTGGGCTGGCCGACCTTCCCCTGACGGTCCACGCCACCTACAGCCGTGAGGAGATCCTGCCCGCCTTGGGGCAGGCATCGATTGGCGGCTTTCTGCCGGGGCACTTCCGTGAGGGGGTGAAGTGGTGCGAGAACGTCAAGGTCGACGCCCTGCTGATCACTCTCGACAAGGACGAGAAGGATTTCTCCCCGCAGACCCGCTATCACGACTACGCACTGAGTGACCGCCGGTTCCACTGGGAGTCTCAGAACCAGACCTCCGAAACCTCCCCCACCGGTGTGCGGTACCGAACCCACAAGGAACTCGGCACCCACGTTCTCCTGTTCGTACGCCGCTACAAGAAGACGGATATCGGTGGCCCCCAGCCCTGGATGCTCCTGGGCCCTGCCGACTACGTCGAACACAAGGGGAGCAAGCCGATGGCCATCACCTGGGAACTCCACCGCGAGATGCCGGCCGACGTCTGGACCTACTCGACGATCGCGGCGGGCTGACACTTCCACTTCGGCCCGCAGCGTCCCTGCGAGCCGAAGCTCAGGTACCGAATTCCGCCCGGCAGTGCATCTCGGCACGGTCGAATACCGCATCCACGTCAAGGCCATGTACCCGAAGCCACGTCACCATGTCCGCGACGATGTCCACCGCCGCTTCCTCGGCGATCGCCACGCCCAATCGACTTCCTTGAGCCAACTGCCCCCGGGTCACACGCCCGTAAGACCGAGCAGCGCACCGGCTCGCCGCACAGCCGGCGTTTCCACATGCCCGCCCGGCACGTCCAGCCGCGTACCGAGCTCACACCAGATGATTTTCGAGCTCTCCCGCAGAAGCACTCCCCAGGACTCCGAGACGGCATCCACCAACGCAAGACCGCGTCCCCCCTCCTCGTCGCGCCCGGAGGCACGGCACGTGGGCAGTGAGAGGCAATCCGGGTCGTGGACCTCGATCCGGAGTCTCGTGCCGGACATCGAGAGCGCGAGCGTGGCGGGCGTGCCGACGCCGACGTGCTTGATCACGTTCGTGCTCAGCTCGCTCACACAGAGCTGCGCGGCCTGGACGGTGTCGGGTAACCCCCATGCCTCCAGATGGAGACGAGTGACGTGCCGGAGACCTGCGACTTCTTGTGGTTCAGCCGTGAACAGCAGCTGAAGCGGTTTGCGACGCATGCACTGCACTGACGACAACCCCTCACCCTCGTGACCGAAAGCCACATGAGACTCACTCACCGTGTGGCCCTCCGGAGCATGGCAGGAGCAATACTCTCCATGCAATGTGCACGGCGGGATTAGCTGGATCGAGTGATTGGCCCGTAGGACTCGCCGGGGGAAACTGAACTCCTCTACTCAAACGAGGTGTTGATTTGGCCGGCTCGCCCACCGCCCGTCGTCGCCGTCTGGCGATCGAGCTCAAGAAGCTGCGCGAAGAACACAAGCTCACCTGCAACCAGGTAGGCGAGGGGCTGGACTGGAGTGGTTCGAAGGTGAACCGCATGGAGACGGGTAGCGGCCGCGTCCAGCCCTCCGACGTGGACGCCCTCTGCCGCTTCTACGAGACCACCGACGAGCTACGGGAGTTCCTGAAGTCGCTCGCCAAGGACTCGAAGGTCAGGGGCTGGTGGCATGCGCATGGAGCCGGCGTGCCGCAGTGGTTCTCGGTCTACATCGGCCTGGAACAGGACGCGTCGAGCCTCCGGCAGTACCAGTGCGAGTTCGTCCCTGGGCTGATGCAGACGCCGGAGTACGCGGCGGAACTACACCGTGCGACGAATCAACTCGCCGCTGAGGCCGTCGAGCGGGCCGTCAACGTCCGCATGGAACGCCAGAACAGACTCGCCACGACCGAGGGCCCGAGCCTCTGGTGCATCGTGCATGAGAGCGTGTTGCACCACGTTGTGGGCGACCGCGAGCTGATGAAGCATCAACTGACGCGCATGCTCGATGTCGCGTCCAGCAAGAACGTGACGCTGCAGGTGCTTCCCTTCGACGCAGGCACCTACCCCGCTACGGGGGCGTTCACGATCCTCGGCTTTCCTGAGCAGGAGGATCCTGACGTGGTCTATCGCGACGGCCTCACCGACGCCATCTACCTGGAGGCTCCGAGCGACGTGGACGAGTACACCCGCGCGTACGACAATCTACGAGCCGTCGCTTCGAGCCCGCCGCGATCGGTCGAACTGATCAAGCGCGTTCTGGAGGATTCGTACTCATGAACAAGGCCCCGCACCCGGCCGACCACCTGCACTGGTTCAAGAGCAGCTACAGCAACGGGTCCGGAGGCGAGTGCGTCGAGACGGCTCGGTGGGCGTCGGCCATCCTGGTCCGGGACAGCAAGCTTCCGAAGGCTGGCAGGCTCATGTTCTCCAGCTCGGCGTGGGGGGTGTTCGTCGCCCGGGTCAGCACGCTTCCGCAGTGTTGAACGCGCGGTAGACCTCAGCCAACGACCTCACCGAAACCCCGTTCACGCTCTCCCGCGCCTTCCCCGTGCGGCACAGTGATGCTCGACGAGCCAAGCGGCTCACATCAGTCGAGAGGAAGCGCATGACCTTACGATTCGTCGGCAAAGACCCCGAGTCCGGAGACCACGGTTCACCTGCCGTCTGGGTGGACGAGGACAGTAGGGATCTCGTCGTACAGGGTTGGACAGCGGATGTTGAGACCACGGACAGCAGCTCGCGGGACGTACCCCTCCCAGCGCACGAGTCGGTCATCAGGATTCCGAAGCGGATGATTCCGCACCTCCGGGAGGCACTTCGTGTCGCAGAGTCTGACTGACTTCTCCGACCTGATGAGGTCGGCAAAGGAGTCGGCCGTGCATCTGGAGATGCGGGACGTCTACAGCGTGGCCAATGAGGTCGAGGGCTTCACCGCGTGGAAGAACGGACATCGCCTCGACCCGGACGACCGGGCATCATGGTGGCGGCCTTGGCTCGACCTCGTGCAGGAGGTGACAGCGAAGGGGGTCGTCGTCCGGCGAGCCCGGATCGTCTCCGAGCCGATCAGCGAGTACACGGCGTTCGAGCACTCGGGCACGTTCACCAACATCGCGGCTGGCGAGCAGATCCGTTGGCTTCCGCGCCGCCTTGCATCGGATCTCCTGCTGCCGGGCAACGACTTCTGGTTGTTCGACGGGCGGCTCGTGCAGTTCAACGTGTTCGACGGCAACGGCCACTGGGTGCACACGGACCAGTCGGATGAACCCGCCGTCGTGGCTCGGTGCGCGCGGGCCTTCGAAGCGGCGTGGGAGCGGGCCATCCCGCACGAGCAGTACGCCGTCTGATCGAAGTTCGGCCGGCTCATGTCTTCCTCCCCGTTCTCAACAGCGCAGGCAGCACGACAAGCCGTCGCCATGCGCCTGCAAGGGCTGATGAGAGACGCCGGGCTGTCAGGCCATGAGCTGGCCGTCCGCTGTGGCTGGCACCGGGCGAAGTCGTCCCGCATCGCACGTGGAATCACGCCTCCTTCGGACGCGGATATCCGTGCTTGGTGTTCGGCTTGCGGGGCAACCGACCAAGCCGCAGACCTCATCGCAGCGTCACGCAACGCGGAAGCCATGTATGTCGAGTGGAAGCAGATTCACAAGGACGGCATGCGGCGGGTGCACGAGAAGACCGTGCCCCTCTACCAGCGGACCCACTCGTTTCGCGTCTACGCCTCCAATCTGGTGCCGGGCATGCTCCAGACCGCTGGATACGCCACGGGGCTCCTCAAGTCCATCACCGCCTTCCAAAGGACCCCGGACGATGTGGAGTCCGCGGTGAAGGCCAGGCTCGACCGATCGCGGGTCGTCCGCGAGGGCGACCACCGATTCGCCCTGCTTCTCGAAGAGACGGTTCTTCACTATCGTGTCTGCGGCGACGAGGCTATGCGCGAACAGCTCGAGTACCTGCTAGCGGTATCGCGCCGACCGAACGTCTCACTCGGCATCATCCCGAGGCACGCCCGGAGAACAATGTGGCCGCTCGAAGCGTTCTACGCGTTCGACGATCAGCAAGTGGCAGTCGAGACGTTGACGGCGGAAATCAACCTCACCACACCTGGGGAGATCCACACCTACCTTCGCGCCTTCGCCGAACTCTCGCAGACGGCGATACGCGGAGTGCTCGCGCGCGCCCTGATCAATGACGCACTTCTCACGCTCAGGTGAATCCGTGCAACAGCGTGCAACAAGGTGGAGCCACGACCAGCTCGGTCTCTAGCGTCATCACCTACCGAGAGCCACGAAGGCGGTAGCGCGCGGCCCGGTAGACAGCCCCGTTCGGGGCTGCAGACACATCAGGAAGGACGCAACGGTGACTGACCTGTACGGGCTCCCGATCAAGGGAGCCGCCTTCACGAAAGCGTGCGGTGGCAATACGCATCCGGATGGCGAATCGTGTGTGACGCTCGCGAGGATCGGGCCGGATGCATGGGCGCTCGGCGACAGCAAGCGCCCTGAGGCCGAACCCCTGCGCTTCACCACGGCCGAACTGGGTGCAGCGGGTATCGACCCGGCCCGTTTCGACCTCTCCGCCTGACCCCGGCAGTACCTGGGACGAGGCCCCGCCCACTGCAGCGCCGGCAGGCGGGGCCTACGGCATACCAGGAACGGAGGAGCAGTGCATCACCACGGTTACGCATGGGTCGGCGCAAAGAAGGCCTTCGACCGAGAATTCATCCGAAGGCCGCCCGGTGAAGCGCCCACTCCGAGCAGTGAGCAGGAGGTGTTCGCCCGCTATCGAGAGGCCGTTGCCGAGTTCCCGGCTTCCGGTGTACCTCCGATTCAGACGGCTCACTGGCTGATGAAGCCGCCATCGTTGATCCGGGGAACATGGCACGAGCCAACAAAGGCGGGTGAGTGGTTGGCCTTGCAGCTCACCGACCTCGCTCCTCGCTTCGATTCGGTGGAGGATCGAGAGGCATCGCGGCTCGTGTTGCTCGTGGAGTCCGCCATCAAGCGGCTCGCATGGGGTGGAGATGTGTCGCTGGGGCACTACGTGTCGGGCAACGCCTTCCACTCTGTCGCACTAGTGACCTGCTGCCCGAACAAAAGTGCTCCCGAGCTTGGTTGTCCCGCTTCACCGCAATCCATGCCGTCGATGCCTCACGGGGATGCGCGGCGCACGCGTCAGCGATAGTCGTCCGGGTGGCCCTGCATCCAGGTGTTGATGCGGTCTCGGGTGTCGACGAGCTTTGCGCGGTGGGTCTCCAGGTTGGGGGTGGAGGGGTCGCCCGAAAGGGTCTTGTCGAGGGCGGCGACCCAGGCGAGGGGTTCGGGGAAGTGACCGGGGCCCTTGGGGTCGGCCTTCATCGCGCGGGCGAGGCGCTGGGTCATGTCCCCTGTGGTGGTGTAGCCGGACCGATCTGATCGTTGTTGGGGTAGATCTTGTCCATGCTGCCTTCGGGGAGGTAGCGGCGGGGG
>NZ_JBEXXN010000068.1:0-32894 GCF_040630445.1 Streptomyces sp. NPDC005805 | reverse complement strand
CATCGTGAACGCCTGGTTGAACTGCTCGTTCGACATGATCTGCGTACCCGGACGGGCCAGCTCGGCGCGCATCACGAGCGCCATCAGACCGCCGATGCAGAAGAACACGAACGACGTGACGAGGTAGAGCGTGCCGATCGTCTTGTGGTCGGTGGTCGTCAGCCACTTCACCACGACGCTGCCGGCCTGCTTGCGCCGCGGGGGCAGCTCGTTCTCGTAAGAGTCCTCAGCTGCTTCGGCGGCACCCTGGGGTTCGTTGAGGATGCTCACAGTTGGTTCTTCTCCGCGTTCCTGGCCGGGTCCGTCTGCTCGATGCCGGACGGGATGTAGCCGGTCTGCCCCTTCTCGGCCAGCTCCTTCAGGTGCTGCTGGTAGCGCTCCGGGGAGACGACCTTGACGTTGAAGAGCATCCGGGAGTGGTCGACGCCGCAGAGCTCGGCGCACTTGCCCAGGAAGGTGCCCTCGTCCTTCGGCGTCACCTCGAACACGTTGGTGTGGCCGGGGATGACGTCCTGCTTGAAGAGGAAGGGGACCACCCAGAAGGAGTGGATGACGTCACGGGAGGTCAGGACGAACCGGACCTTCTCGCCCTTCGGCAGCCAGAGCGTCGGCCCGGGGTTGCCCGTCTGCGGGTTCCGCGTGCCGGGGATACCGGCGTCGTAGACGCCCTCGGCGCCCGCGGGGAACTGCTTCTGGAACTTGTCCGGGATGGCGTCGAGTTCCACCGGGATCTCGCTGCCGCTCGTGGCGTCGCCGTCCACGTCCTCGATGTAGTTGAAGCCCCAGCTCCACTGGTAGCCGACCACGTTGATGGTGTGGGCGGGCTTGTCCGAGAGGGCGAGGAGCTTCGACTCGTCACGCGCGGTGAAGTAGAAGAACACCGAGACGATGATGATCGGGACCACGGTGTACAGCGCCTCGATGGGCATGTTGTACCGGGTCTGCGGAGGGACCTCCACCTTGGTGCGGCTGCGCCGGTGGAAGAAGACACTCCACAGGATCAGACCCCACACCAGCACACCCGTGGCGAGCGCGGCCGCCCACGAGCCCTGCCAGAGGGAGAGGATGATGGGGGCCTCCTCCGTCACCGGAGTGGGCATGCCCAGGCGGGGGAAATCCTCCCAGTTGTATTCGCAACCGGAGGCGGTGGCCAGGATCAGGCCCGCAGTCAGCACCTGTGGCAGCTTCCGCCGCTTCGGGCGCCGCGGCATGGGGGTGCCTCCCACGCCCTGCGGGCCGTGGGGGAGGTCGGAGCCGTTGGGACTCACGTAGCGCCTTCCCGAGAGTCTCGGCCCGCGCGGCCGGGCTGCGGCCGTCTCGCTGGTCGGTCGCCGGCCCTGACGCGGGCAGGGGTTTGGATGTTTATGCGGACCAAACCCTACTGGACGCTATTTGGGGTCGCGCGGGGAGGGTGCCCAACGCGCCGTCCGACACCCCGAAGGGGTGGAATGCCCCGCTCCGGACCCCATCTGACGCCCTCTCTCCTGCCTCGCGGGCCCCGCCCCGGAGGACGGCGCTAGCGTGTCGGGGTGCCCTACTTCGATGCCGCGTCCTCCGCCCCCCTTCATCCCGTCGCACGTCAGGCCCTTCAGGCGGCACTCGACGAGGGCTGGGCCGACCCGGCCCGCCTCTACCGGGAGGGGCGGCGGGCCCGGCTGCTCCTGGACGCGGCCCGGGAGGCCGCGGCGGAGGCCGTGGGGTGCCGTCCCGACGAGCTGGTCTTCACTCCTTCGGGGACACGCGCACTGCACGCGGGCATCTCGGGAGCGCTCGCGGGGCGTCGGCGTGTCGGGGACCGGCTGGTGGTGTCGGCCGTCGAGCACTCGGCGGTGCTGCACTCGGCGGCGGCCTGGGAGGCGGCCGGGCATCCGGTGACCGAGGTGGGGGTCGGCCGGGCGGGCGCGGTCGCCGCCGGGGACTTCGCCGGGGCGCTGGCCCCGGACACGGCACTGGCCTGCCTCCAGTCCGCCAACCATGAGACGGGCACCGAGCAGCCGGTCGCCGAGGTGGCGGAGGCGTGCCGGGCGGCGGGGGTGCCGCTGCTGGTGGACGCGGCGCAGTCGCTGGCCTGGGGGCCGGTGCCGGAGGGCTGGTCGCTGCTGGCGGCGAGCGCGCACAAGTGGGGCGGGCCGCCGGGGGTGGGGCTGCTCGCGGTGCGCAAGGGGGTCCGGTTCGCTCCCCAGGGGCCCGCGGACGAGCGGGAGTCGGGCCGGGCGCCGGGCTTCGAGAACGTCCCGGCGGTGGTGGCGGCGGCCGCCTCGCTGCGGGCGGTCCGCGCGGAGGCGGCGGCGGAGGGGGCCCGGCTGCGCGCCCTGGTGGACCGGATCCGGACGCGGGTGCCGGAACTGGTGCCGGATGTGGAGGTGGTGGGCGATCCGGTGCGGCGGCTGCCGCACATCGTCACCTTCTCCTGTCTCTATGTCGACGGGGAGACCCTGCTGCACGAGCTGGACCGGTCCGGTTTCTCCGTATCATCCGGTTCGTCCTGCACCAGCAGCACCCTGACGCCGAGCCATGTGCTGCGCGCGATGGGCGTCCTGTCGGAGGGGAACGTACGGGTGTCGCTGCCGCCGGGGACGGCGGAGGCGGACGTGGACCGGTTCCTGGAGGTGCTGCCGGGGGTGGTCGCCTCGGTGCGCGAACGGCTGGGGGCGCCGGCGGGGGGCGGGCCCGTCTCGGCGGGCGCCCCGGCGGAGGCCGAGAAGGAGCCGGCGCTGGTGGTGGACGCGCTCGGGAAGCGGTGTCCGATCCCGGTGATCGAGCTGGCGAAGGTGATCGGCGAGGTCCCGGTGGGCGGCACCGTCACCGTCCTCTCCGACGACGAGGCCGCGCGCCTCGACATCCCGGCCTGGTGCGGGATGCGCGGCCAGGAGTACGCGGGCGAGCGGGCGGCCGAGCGCGGCACGGCCTACACGGTGCGCCGGCTGGTCTGAGGGCGGGCCCGCGCCGACGGGCCCGCCCCCGGGCAGGTGGGTCAGACCAGGTGGTCGTGGACCTCGGCGGCGGCCTCGTCGCCGTACGCCTTGGTGAAGCGCTCCATGAAGTTGGCGCGGCGCAGGGTGTACTCCTGGGTGCCGACCGTCTCGATCACCAGGGTCGCCAGCATGCAGCCGACCTGCGCGGCCCGCTCGTGGCCGACGCCCCAGGAGAGGCCGGACAGGAAGCCCGCGCGGAAGGCGTCGCCGACACCGGTGGGGTCGGCCTTGGCCTCCTCCTCGGGGCAGCCGACCTCGATCGGGGACTCGCCGGCCGACTCGATGCGCACGCCCCGGGAGCCGAGGGTGGTGACCCGGTGGCCGACCCGGCCGAGGATCTCCTCGTCGCTCCAGCCGGTCTTGGACTCGATGAGGCCCTTCTCGTACTCGTTGGAGAACAGGTACGCGGCGCCGTCCAGCAGTATGCGGATCTCGTCGCCGGACATCCGGGCGATCTGCTGGGAGAAGTCGGCGGCGAACGGGATGCCCCGGCTGCGGCACTCCTCGGTGTGGCGGAGCATCGCCTCGGGGTCGTCGGCGCCGATCAGGACGAGGTCGAGGCCGCCGACGCGGTCGGCGACCGACTTGAGCTCGATCTGCCGGGCCTCGCTCATCGCGCCGGTGTAGAAGGAGCCGATCTGGTTGTGGTCGGCGTCGGTGGTGCAGACGAACCGGGCGGTGTGCAGGACCTCGGAGATGCGGACGGAGGCGGTGTCGACGCCGTTGCGGTCGAGCCAGGCGCGGTACTCGTCGAAGTCCGAGCCGGCGGCGCCGACCAGGATCGGGCCGGTGCCGAGCTGGCCCATGCCGAAGCAGATGTTCGCCCCGACCCCGCCCCGGCGCACGTCCAGGGTGTCGACGAGGAACGAGAGGGAGACCGTGTGCAGTTGATCGGCGACCAGTTGGTCGGCGAAGCGTCCGGGGAACGTCATGAGGTGGTCGGTGGCGATGGAGCCGGTGACTGCGATACGCACGGTGAGGCGCTCCTGTGGCGGGGCGGGCAGTGACGCTCCACGCTACCCGGTCCGGTACGGGCCCCGGACGCGGAAACTACCCGATAGTAGGGCTTTTTTACGTCACCGCACCGTGCATACGGTGCGTGCATGACGAAGCAGATCATCGCGCACCGGTCCTCCGAATCGCTCGAGTCCGAGATGAGCCTGGCCCAGCTCCGCGGCGACTGCGCCCGCATGGCCCCGCACTGGGTGGTGCCCGCGGCGGACGCGCCCGCGCCGGTGCCGTTCTCCTCGATCCACGGTGTGGTCGTGCCGCCGGCCTCGGCGAAGCTGGTCGGGGCGATGTCGGTCTACGGCGACTGACCGCGCCCGGCCTCTGGCGACTGACCGCGCCCGGCACCCCCGGGGGGAACCGCCCGCTCCCCTGTTCCGTCTCATCCGTGTCGTCCACCTCGACGGGAGGCGGGACGCGCAGGACACGAGGAGCGATGCGGTGAGCAGCACGGAGAAGACGCAGGACAGCACCCGCCGCCGGCGTTCCCCGCTCGTCGTCGCCTCGGTGGCGGCGGCGGTGCTGGTCGCGGGCGGCGGGGCCGCGTATCTCGCCGCCGGGACCGGTGGTTCCGGCGGGGCCTCCGGTACGCGGGACGGCTCCCCCGCCGCGGAACCCGCCCCGCTGCTGGCCCTCGACGGAGCAGCGGAGGGGACCGGGCCGGGCGGCGGCGCGGGCGGGATCGCCCCCGGCGAGCCGGACCCGAACGGCGGCGACACCTACCGGGCGAAGGGGAAGCTCCCGGACGGCCCCGAGCGCGCGGCCGTGCACCGGGCGTCAGGGACGGTGAGCGAGGCCGAGGTCGCCCGGCTGGCGAAGGCCCTCGGCGTCGACGGCACTCCCCGGCTGGTCGGGGAGGTGTGGAAGGCCGGCACCGAGAAGGACGGCCAAGGCCCGCTGCTGGAGGTCCGCAGGAACGCGCCCGGCACCTGGACCTTCGCCCGCTTCGGCCCGTCGCCGGGCGGTGACGACTGCAAGAAGGGCCCCTCCTGCCCCGCGGACCCCGGCCGCCCCGACGCAGACCCCGGCTCCGCGGTGAGCGAGGCGGCGGCGAAGAAGGCGGCCGCCCCCGTGCTGGAGGCGGCCGGCCAGGACGGTGCCCGGCTGCGCGCGGGGCAGTTGATGGGCGCGGTGCGCGTGGTGAACGCGGACCCGGTCGTCGGCGGCCTGCCCACGTACGGCTGGTCCACCGGCATCCAGGTGGGGGCCGACGGCCAGGTGGTCGGCGGCAGCGGCCACCTCAAGGAGCCGGTGCGCGGGCACAGCTACCCCGTTCTCTCCGCCGCCGAGGCGGTGGCCGCGCTGAACGAGGACGGCCGGGGCGGCGGTGTGGGCATCGGCGGCTGCGCCTCCCCCGTGCCGCACCGTGACGAGCCGGGCGGCAGCGGCGCGGAGCCGAAGCCGGACGCGCCGAAGCCCGCCGAGCCGAAGCCGGACGCGCCCTGCGAGAGCGCCCCGGAGAAGCCCGCGCCGCCCGCGCCGGGCGCCTCCGCGACGGAGCCGATGGTGATCGAGAAGGCCGTGTTCGGGCTGGCCGCGCAGTCGGTCGACGGCGCGCAGGCGCTGGTGCCCGCCTGGCTGTTCCAGGTGCGGGGCGAGGGGCAGGGCGGCGAGCCGTTCACCGTCACCCGGACCGCGGTGGAGCCGGAGTACATCGAGGGGACCCGGCCGCCGGGGAAGGACGTGACCCCGCCGGCCGAGCCGGGCGAGGTCCCGCCGGTCCCGGGCACCGCGTACGAGGCGGACGGCCGGACCCTGACGGTGCACTTCTGGGGCGGGACCTGCGACACCTACACGGCGCGCGCCACCGAGGGCCCGGAGACGGTGAAGGTCGTGATCACGGTGGCCGACCCGGACCCCGGCCGGGTGTGCATCGCGCTGGCGAAGGAGTCCACGGTGAAGGTGACGCTGGACAAGCCGCTGGGCGACCGCACGGTGCTGGACGGGACGAGCGGCGAGACGCTGCGCAAGCTCCCGTAGCCCGCGAAGAACACGGAAGGGCGGCGACCCCCGAGGGGGTCGCCGCCCTTCGTGCGCGTGTCGTCCGGCGTCCCGGCGCGCGGCCAGGAGGGGTCCGGCCCTGATCCGCCGGACACCTCCTAACTGAAGGAGTCGCCGCAGGCGCAGGAGCCCGTCGCGTTCGGGTTGTCGATGGTGAAGCCCTGCTTCTCGATGGTGTCGACGAAGTCGATGGAGGCGCCGCCCAGGTACGGGGCGCTCATCCGGTCGGTGACGACCTTGACGCCGCCGAAGTCCTTCACCACGTCCCCGTCGAGCGAGCGCTCGTCGAAGAAGAGCTGGTAACGCAGGCCGGAGCAGCCGCCGGGCTGAACGGCGACGCGCAGCGCCAGGTCGTCGCGGCCTTCCTGGTCGAGCAGGGCCTTGACCTTGGCCGCGGCGGCGTCGGACAGGAGGATGCCGTCGCTGACTGTGGTCTTCTCGTCCGATACGGACATCTGCTTCTCTCCCGGGTTGTACGGAGACTGCTTGCCGACGGTTGCAACCGGCGAGGCCGCGGATTCATTCCGGGGCCGGGGGCGTCATTTCTCTTTTCATGCTCGCACACCGGCCGCGCGCACGGCACCGCCGTGTCCAGGGGCGGTGCGTCACATCGACGCGATGGCCATCGTCAAAGTGACGTGAAGCGGTTATGATAGATAGCGTCAAATAGACGAGAAGCCTTCTGCCAGACGAAGAAAGGGTGCGTGTCGTGACCACCGCCCATATCGGTCCCGAGCTCGACGTCCAGCCGACGCCGCTCGCTCTCCTGCTGCTCGGCCGCGAGGCCGATCCCCGCAGCGAGCGCGGTGTCGAGTGCCCCGGCGACCTGCCCTCCCCCTCCGACCCGGACCTGGTGGAGCGCGCCCGGGCGGCCAAGGAGAAGCTCGGGAACAAGGTCTTCGTCCTCGGCCACCACTACCAGCGCGACGAGGTCATCCAGTTCGCGGACGTCACGGGCGACTCCTTCAAGCTGGCCCGGGACGCGGCGGCGCGGCCGGAGGCCGAGTACATCGTCTTCTGCGGCGTCCACTTCATGGCCGAGTCGGCGGACATCCTGACCTCCGACGACCAGAAGGTCGTGCTGCCGGACCTGGCGGCGGGCTGCTCGATGGCCGACATGGCCACGGCGGAGCAGGTCGCCGAGTGCTGGGACGTGCTGAGCGAGGCGGGGATCGCCGAGCAGGTCGTCCCCGTCTCGTACATGAACTCCTCGGCCGACATCAAGGCGTTCACCGGCAAGCACGGCGGCCTGATCTGCACCTCCTCCAACGCCGAGCGGGCGCTGGACTGGGCGTTCGAGCAGGGCGAGAAGGTCCTCTTCCTGCCGGACCAGCACCTGGGGCGGAACACCGCGGTCCGGGACATGGGCATGTCGCTGGACGACTGCGTCGTCTACAACCCGCACAAGCCGGGCGGCGGTCTGACCACCGAGCAGCTCCGCGCGGCGAAGATGATCCTGTGGCGCGGGCACTGCTCGGTGCACGGCCGCTTCTCGCTGGACTCGGTGAACGACGTCCGCGAGCGCATCCCCGGCGTCAACGTCCTGGTCCACCCGGAGTGCAAGCACGAGGTGGTCGCGGCGGCGGACTACGTGGGCTCCACGGAGTACATCATCAAGGCGCTGGAGGCCGCGCCGGCCGGCTCGAAGTGGGCGATCGGCACGGAGCTGAACCTCGTACGGCGCCTGGCGAATCGTTTCGCGCCCGAGGGCAAGGAGATCGTCTTCCTCGACAAGACGGTCTGCTTCTGCTCGACGATGAACCGCATCGACCTCCCGCACCTGGTGTGGACCCTGGAGTCCCTCGCGGAGGGCACCCTCGTCAACCGCATCGAGGTCGACAAGGAGACGGAGAGCTTCGCGAAGCTGGCGCTGGAGCGGATGCTGGCTCTGCCGTAACGGTTCCCCGCACCGGCCCCCGCCACCGGGCCCCCGCGACCGTCCGGGTCGCGGGGGCCCGGTGCTGCCGTAACGCGGCCCGGGTGCGCCGCCGGGGTCAGTCCACCCGGGGGCGCACCAGTCCGGACTCGTACGCGGTGACCACCAGTTGGGCCCGGTCGCGGGCGCCGAGCTTGGCCATGGCCCGGTTGACGTGGGTCTTCACGGTGAGCGGGCTGACCTCCAGCCGCTCGGCGATCCCGTCGTTGGAGTGGCCCCCCGCGACCAGGACCAGGACCTCGCGCTCGCGGCCGGTGAGGGCGGCCAGCCGCTCGGAGCGCTCCGCGGGCTCGCCCCGGTCCGTGCCGCCGCCCTGGGCGAGGAAGCGGGCGATCAGGCCCTTGGTCGCGGCCGGGGAGAGCAGGGCCTCGCCGCCGGCGGCGATCCGGATGGCGTTCAGCAGTTCCTCGGGCTCGGCGCCCTTGCCGAGGAAGCCGGAGGCCCCGGCGCGCAGCGACTGGACGACGTACTCGTCGACCTCGAAGGTCGTCAGCATGACCACCCGCACATGGGCGAGGCCGGGGTCGGCGCTGATCATGCGGGTGGCGGCCAGGCCGTCGGTACCGGGCATCCGGATGTCCATCAGGACCACGTCGGCCCGCTCGGAGCGGGTCAGGGCGACGGCCTGCGCGCCGTCGGCCGCCTCGCCGACCACCTCCATGTCCGGCTCCGAGTCGACCAGCACCCGGAAGGCGCTGCGCAGCAGCGTCTGGTCGTCGGCGAGCAGCACCCTGATCGTCACGCGTCCTCCGTGGTGGTCCGCACGGCGGTTCCGGCGGGGGCGGCCGGTACGGGTTCGGCGCCCGCCGTCAGCGGCAGTATCGCCTGCACCCGGAAGCCGCCGCCGAAGCGGGGTCCCGCCGTCAGCGAGCCGCCGAGGGCGGTGACCCGCTCCCGCATACCGATCAGCCCGTGGCCGCCGCCCCCGGCGGGCGCCGGGACCCGGTCCGCCCGGGCGGTGCCGTTGTCGAGGACGGTGACCTCCAGGGTGCGGCCCACGGGCACCACGCTGACCTCGGCCCGGGCGCCCGGCCCGGCGTGCTTGCGCACATTGGTCAGCGACTCCTGGATGATCCGGTACGCGGCCAGGTCCACGGCCGCGGGCGGCGTCGTGCCCTCGTCCGCCCGCGCCACCTCGACGGGCAGGCCCGCGTTGCGGAAGGAATCCACCAGTCCGCTGAGCACGCCCAGCCCCGGGGCGGGCTCGGTGGGGGCCTCCGGGTCGCCGGACTGGCGCAGCAACCCCACGGTCGCCCGCAGTTCGTCCAGGGCCGACCGGCTGGCCTCCCGGACATGGGCGAGGGCCTCCTTGGCCTGGTCGGGCCGCTTGTCCATGACATGGGCCGCCACCCCCGCCTGCACATTGACCAGGGCGATGTGGTGGGCGACGACATCGTGCAGATCGCGGGCGATCCGCAGCCGCTCCTCGGCGACCCGGCGCCCGGCCTCCTCCTCGCGGGTGCGTTCCGCCCGCTCGGCGCGCTCCCGGATCGCGTCCACGAAGGCGCGCCGGCTGCGCACCGCGTCACCGGCGGCGGCCGCCATGCCCGTCCACGCGAAGAGGCCCAGGTTCTCCTGGGCGTACCAGGGGAGCGAGCCGAAGCACATGGCCGCGCCGGTCAGGGCGGCCATGGTGAGCAGCCCGACCCGCCAGGTGGTGGGCCGGTCGGTGCGGGCCGCGACGGTGAACAGGGCGATGACGGCGGCCATGGCGACGGGGGCGGCCGGGTCGCCCGCGACGAGTTCGGCCACCGCGAGGGCGGCGGTGACCACGAGGACGCGCATGGGGGCGCGGCGGCGGAGCACGAGGGCGCAGGCGGCGGCCGCCATCAGCAGGACGCTGCGCGGGTCGGGGGCGCGGGTGCCGAAGGTGGGCCCGTGCGGGCCGTGCGCGTCGGCGAAGGAGGCGGTGACCATGCAGAGGAGGACACCGAGGGCGAGCCCGGCGTCGAAGGCCGTCGGGTGCGCGCGCAGCCAGCGCTTGGCGCGGACGAGTCGGTCGGCGAGTGCGGTCACGAGGGGCAACGTTACGCGGCCGGGGCCCGGGCCCGGACGGTGTCACGGGCACCGGGCCCCGGCCGCGGAGTGCCGTGGGGGGCGGCGGGCGGGGCCTGCCGTTCGGGTCAGGCGCCGGGGATGAGGCCGTCCTCGCCGAGGAGTTCGCGGACCTCCTCCAGGGTGGCGTCCGGCGCCGGGAGGATCAGCTCGGACGGCTCCAGGGAGTCGTCCGGAAGCGGTGTGCCCAGCTCGCGGACCTGGGCGAGCAGTGCGTGCAGGGTCCGGCGGAAGCCGGGTCCGTCACCGCTCTCCATCTCCGCGAGCAGGTCGTCGTCGAGTTTGTCGAGCTGGGGGAAGTGGCTGTCCGCCACGTCCACCTGGCCCTCCCCCATGATCCGCACGATCATGACGAGTCCTCACTGCCGAGGGGCTGCCGGGACCGGCCCGGGGCGGGCCCGGGCCGGGCGCTCACTGCTTGTCGAACTTCGGGGTGCCCTGCTGCTGGGACGAGGCGTCCTGCCCGCCGGCACCGCCCTCGATGGCCTGCTGGGAGCTCGGGCCCCCGGCCAGCTCCGCCTTCATCCGCTGGAGCTCCAGCTCCACGTCGGTGCCGCCGGAGAGGCGGTCCAGCTCGGCCTGGATGTCGTCCTTGGCCAGCCCGGACTGGTCGTCCAGGGCGCCGGAGGCGAGGAGTTCGTCGATCGCGCCGGCCCGCGCCTGGAGCTGCGCGGTCTTGTCCTCGGCCCGCTGGATCGCGACGCCGACGTCGCTCATCTCCTCCGAGATGCCGGAGAAGGACTCGGCGATGCGGGTCTGCGCCTGCGCCGCCGTGTAGGTGGCCTTGATCGTCTCCTTCTTGGTGCGGAAGGCGTCGACCTTGGCCTGGAGGCGCTGTGCGGCGAGCGTCAGCTTCTCCTCCTCGCCCTGGAGGGTCTGGTGCTGCGTCTCCAGGTCCGTGACCTGCTGCTGGAGGGCGGCACGGCGGGAGAGGGCCTCCCGCGCCAGGTCCTCGCGGCCGAGCGCCAGCGCCTTGCGGCCCTGGTCCTCCAGCTTCGAGGACTGGCCCTGGAGCTGGTTGAGCTGGAGTTCGAGGCGCTTGCGCGAGGTGGCGACGTCCGCCACGCCCCGGCGCACCTTCTGCAGCAGCTCCAGCTGCTTCTGGTAGGAGTAATCGAGGGTCTCGCGAGGGTCCTCGGCCCGGTCCAGGGCCTTGTTCGCCTTCGCGCGGAAGATCATCCCCATACGCTTCATGACACCGCTCATGGGCTTCGCGCGCCCCCTTCTGACGGACTCGTCTTCAGCACTCAGAACCCACAGTACGGGCCCTGCATCCATTACCGCACTGTTCGAGCGCGGATGCGCTCCTCCCCAAGGACGACTGCGAACGGCCGCCATCGGGCCCAGGGAGTAGAAGGCCCTCAGGGATCCGCCGCGATGCGTCCGCTGTGTGGTGGTTCCGTACTGTACGGACGCGTGCCGTTGCCGGATCGTTCCCCACCGGCGTGGGGTCCATGCCCGGCACCCCGTACCCTTGGGTTTTGTGTTCCGTAGCCGTGCCAAGGACGAGAAGGCCCCCACCGACAAGGTGACGGCGGACCTCTCCAAGCAGCCCCGAGACCCCGAGGCCCCCAAGGGCCGCCCGACACCGAAGCGCAGCGAGGCCCAGGGCCAGCGCCGCGCCCGGGCGAACAGCGCTCCGCTGGACCGCAAGGCCGCCATGCGCCGCCAGCGGGAGGCCCGCCGCGCGGACCTCGCCAAGCAGCGCGAGGCGCTCGCCGGCGGTGACGAGCGCTATCTGCCCGCCCGCGACAAGGGTCCGGTGCGCCGCTTCGTCCGGGACTTCGTCGACTCCCGCTTCTGCATCGCCGAGTTCTTCCTGCCGCTCGCGGTCGTGATCCTCGTGCTCAGCATGATCCGGGTCCCGCAGCTCCAGAACATCGCGCTGCTGCTGTGGCTCGGTGTGATCGCGATGATCGTCGTCGACTCGATCGGTCTGTCGATCCGCCTGAAGAAGCAGCTCAGGGAGCGCTTCCCGAACGAGCCGAAGCGCGGCGCCGTCGCGTACGGCCTGATGCGCACGCTCCAGATGCGCCGGCTGCGTCTGCCGAAGCCGCAGGTCAAGCGCGGAGAGCGGCCCTGAGCACCCAGTCCTTGCAGCCCTCGGGGATCACGGGGGCGTCCGGCGGTGAGCCGGAGGGTCCGGGCGGCATGCCCGGGGGCCCGGACAGCGGCCCGGCCGCGGCGGCGGACGGTCTGCGGACCGTCGTCCGGCAGGAGCTGGTCGCCCGGCAGCTGGAGGAGCAGATCGCGGGGCGCTACCCCGTCGGCCGGCGCCTGCGGGTGCTGGACGTCGGTACGGGCCGGGGCGTGCAGGCCCTGCGCCTGGCCCGCGCCGGGCACACCGTCACCGGTCTGGAGTCCGACGCGGCGCTGCTGGCGGCCGCCCGGGAGGCGCTGGCCGGTGAACCGGAGGGCATCCGGGAGCGGGTCCGGCTGGTCGAGGGGGACGGACGGGACACGGGCGTCCACTTCCTGCCGGGCAGCTTCGACGTGGTCCTCTGCCACGGCGTCCTGATGTACGTCGCCGAGCCCGACGCCCTGCTCGCGGGGCTGGCCCGGATGCTGGCGCCCGGCGGGCTGCTGTCCCTGCTGGTGCGCAACGGGGACGCGCTCGCGATGCGCCCGGGCCTCGCCGGGGACTGGGCGGGCGCGCAGTCCGCGTTCACCTCGGACACGTACACCAACGAGGTGGGCGCGACCGTACGGGCGGACCGGCTGGAGGCGCTGACGGCCACCCTGGAGGGCGGCAACGCGCCCCTGCACGCCTGGTACGGGGTGCGGGTCTTCACCGACGGCGCGGGCGGGGACACCGCCGTGCCGCCGGCCGGGGAGCTGGAGCGGCTGCTCGCGGCCGAGGAGCGGGCCGGGCGCACGGACCCGTACCGGCGGGTGGCCGGGCTGCTGCACCTGTGCGGAGTGCGCCGGGGCTGAGCCGGCGGGCCGCCCCGCCGGGGCTCCCGGTGCCCCCTGATCGGCCGTCCGCGGCGGGCACCTCCCGGAGGACGAAAGGGATACTCCGGGCATGACCGCTCCCCCGCGCCGTCCTGTCCTCCGCCGGTTCCCGCTGTCCGCCGCGGCCGCCCTCGCCGCCGGGGCCGTCCTGCTCACGGGCGGCTGCTCGGCGGCCCCGGCGCCCGGGAGCGGATCGGCGTCCGCCTCACCGACGCGGGCCGCGCGGGCCGCGGCCCCGGCCGCCGCGAACGAGCTGGAGGACGACTACCGGGCCGTGATCCGCAGCGCCCTGCCCTCCGTCGTCCAGATCGAGGCGGGCGACAGCATCGGCTCCGGGATCGTCTACGACGACCGGGGGCACATCGTCACCAACGCCCATGTCGTCGGCGACGGCCGGACCTTCCGGGTCACCGTCGCGAGCGGCGCCCGGCCCCTGTCGGCGACCCTCGTCTCCGCCTACCCGGAGCAGGACCTCGCCGTGGTCAGGCTGGACTCGCTGCCGGACGGGCTGCGTCCGGCGAAGTTCGGGGACTCGGCGACCGTGGAGGTCGGCCAGATCGTACTGGCGATGGGCTCGCCGCTCGGCCTCTCCAGCAGCGTCACCCAGGGCATCGTCTCGGCCACCGGCCGGACGGTCAGCGCGGGCACGGACGGCGGCGGGACGGGCGCGACCATCCCGAACATGGTGCAGACCTCGGCGGCGATCAACCCCGGCAACAGCGGCGGCGCGCTGGTCGACCTGGACGGCGAGGTCATCGGCATCCCCACCCTCGCGGCGCGGGACCCCGGGCTCGGCGAGGGCGCGGCGCCCGGCATCGGGTTCGCCATCCCGGTCTCGATGGTGCGCACGGTCGCGGACCAGATCATCAAGTCCGGCCGGGTCACCGACTCGGGCCGCGCGGCCCTCGGCATCACCGGGCGCACCGTCCTGGACGACGACTTCAACCCGTCGGGGGTCGCCGTGGTCGAGGTGGTGGACGGCGGCCCGGCGCAGCGGGCGGGGCTGCGGGCGGGCGATGTGATCACCCGGGTCGGCGACGCCGAGATCACCACGATCACCTCCCTCGCGGAGGCGCTGGCGGCGCTGCGTCCGGGCGACGAGGTGCCGGTGGCGTACGAGCGGGGCGCGCAGCGGCGGACGGCGGAGGTCACCCTCGGCGAGGTGTGACGGGGCCCGGCGGGCCTGCGGGACCGGGTCCGCGAGGGCCGGGCCCACCGGGACCGGGTCCGCGGGGGCCGGGGCTGTGGGGGCCGGGGCTGTGGGGGCCGGGGCTGTGGGGGCCGGGGCTGTGGCCCGGCCCCCACCCCTGCGGGGTGGGCGCGCGGGCCGGTGGTACGGACGGGTCCTACCGGCCCTGGCGTGCGGCCGGGGGCGTGCAGGCACGCGGGTCGCGTGCGCCGGGCCGGCCGGTGGTACGGACGGGCCGTGGCCCCAGGGCGGGTACGGTCCTCCCGGCGTCCGGGCAGGCACGGATGAATCCGGGCCGGACCGCCCGCGCACCCGCCCGCCCTCGCGGGATGGGCGCGTTTGCCGCGTACGCGGGCCGGGGCAGTGGGCCGCCCGGGGAGTCCCGGGCGGGCCCGGACTCGCGGGCCGCGCGGGCCGGTGGGTACGGACGGGGCCGTGGCCCGCAGCCGGTCCTCCCCGGCGCTGAGACGCGGGGCCGGGGTCCGGGCTCGCGCCCCGGAGAGGTGCCCGGGGCGGGCCCTGTCGCGGGCCGAGGCTGGGGCCACCACCCGGCGAGTCCGGGCGTGGCCGGGACCTCGTGGGCCCCGCGGTACGCACGCGGGTATCGGCCCGGGGCGGGTCCGGGGCCGGGGTCCGGGCTCGCACTCCGGAGAGGCGCCCGGCGCGGAGCCGGTCGCGGACCCGGCGCGGGAGACGGGTCGCGGACCCCGGCGGGCGGGCCGAGGACGTGGGCCACCCGGCGAGTCCGGGCGTGGCCCGGACCTCGCGGGCCGGTGGTGCGGGAACGGGTGTGGCCCGGGGCGGGTGCCCCGGGCCACACCCGTTCGTCGTCCGTGACCGCCGGGTCAGCTCTCCTCGGCGTGCAGGCTCATCGGGCCGTAGATCTTCGTCCCGTCCTCCGAGAGCACGACCTGGTCCGCGCCGCCCTCCTGGAGGGCCTTCCAGTGCTCGCCGATCCAGGACTCCGCGTCGCCCTGGGTGGTGAACTCCTCCGGCTCCACCGCCGGCGGGACCTCCGTGCCGTCGGCCTTCTCGAACCGCCACGTCCATGCCATGTGCGCCTCCCCGGGTACCTGGCTCGTGCCGCTGATCACTTCGTGCTGCCCGCAGCGTAGCCGGGCGCGCACCCGTGGCGGCGGCACGGGAGGATCGGAGGCGTGGAACTGACTCTGCTCGGCACCGGCGCGCCCGCCGGACTCCCCCTCCCCGACTGCCCGTGCGCCGTGTGCGCGACCGCCCGGGGCCCCGAGGCGCGGGCCGCGACCGCGCTGCTGGTGGACGGCGCGCTGCTGCTGGACCTCACCCCGGGGGCCGCCCTCGCCGCGGCCCGGGCGGGTCACTCGCTCGTGGGAGTGCGGCAGGTCCTGCTGACGCATCCGCACGACGGGCCCGCGGTGGACCTGCCCGCCGGGCTGCCCACGGCGGGCCGCGTGCCGGACGGCCGGCAGCTGACCCTGATCAGCGGTCACCGGGTGCGGGCGGTGCCGGTCGACCACCCGGGCACCGGCTACGAGGTGACCTCCCCGGCCGGCGACCGGCTGCTCTATCTGCCCCCGGACGCGGCCCCGGCCGGGCTCGCGGAGGGGCTGGCCGCGTACGAGATGGTCGTCGCGGACGTGGTCGGCCGGCCGGACGCGATCGCCCGGCTGCGGGCGTCAGGGGCGATCGGGGCGACGACGGACGTGGTGGCCGTGCACCTGGGGCACGACGCCCCGGGCGGCGCGGAGCTGACCCGGCGGCTCGCGGCGGCGGGCGCCCGGGCGGTCCCGGACGGGACGACGCTGATCGTCGGCGAGTACCACGCCGTGCCGGACGTACCGCGCCGCACCCTGGTCACCGGCGGCGCGCGGTCGGGCAAGTCCCTGGAGGCGGAACGGCGGTTGGAGGCGTTCCCCGAGGTCGTGTACGTGGCGACCGGGGGGCGGCGGGACGGGGACAGCGAGTGGGCGGCGCGCGTCTCCCTGCACCGGGAGCGGCGGCCGGGGTCCTGGCGTACGGAGGAGACCTGCGAGCTGGCGCCCCTGCTGGCGGCCGAGGGCCCGCCGCTGCTGATCGACTGCCTCTCGCTGTGGCTGACCGACGCGATGGACCGGGCGGGGGCCTGGGACGACGAGCGCTGGGCCGCGGGCGGTGAGGACGCCCTGCGGGAGCGGACGGCCGAACTGGTGGCGGCGGTACGGCAGACGGGCCGGACGGTCGTGGCGGTGACCAACGAGGCGGGCTCGGGCGTCGTCCCGGCCACCGCGTCCGGGCGGCGCTTCCGCGACGAACTGGGCCGTCTGAACGCGGCGTTCGCGGCGGAGTGCGAGCACGTCCTGCTGGTGGTGGCGGGGCAGGTGCTGACCCTGCGGGGCTGACGGGCCGGGGGGCGGCCGGTGGTGTGCGGTGCGCGGGGCCGTCGCGCGGGCGGGGTGGTGGGCAGCATGGCGACCTGGGCGGGCGGCTGCTGGGCACGCGGGCGCGCGGGCAGGGGTGGTGGCCGGAAGGCGGGGCGAGGTCACCGGGCGGACAGGCGCGGGCGGTACTGTTCCGCGAATGAGCAGGCTGAATCTCGACGACTTCTCCGATCTGATCGAGCGCCCCGACAGCGGTGTCCGGCGCGACGCCGAGGAACGGCGGGAGCGGCTGGTCGTGCCGCCCGGTGCGCTGGGCCGACTGGACCAGCTCGCCGAGTGGCTGTCGGCCGCGCAGGCGGCCGTGCCGGTCCGGGCGGTCGAGAACCCCCGGGTGGTGCTCTTCGCCGGTGACCACCGGGTCGCCGAACTGGGCGTCTCCGTACGGGAGTACGGCACCGCGCACGAGCTGGTGCGGGCCGTGCTGGAGGGCGGGCGGCCGGTCTCGGTGCTCGCCCGGCGGGCGGGCGTCCCGGTGCGGATCGTGGACGCCGGTCTGGACTGCGACCCGGAGCTGCTGCCCGAGGAGATCGTCCGCCACCGGGTGCGCCGGGGTGCCGGGCGGATCGACACCGAGGACGCGCTCACCCTGGAGGAGGCCGAGCGGGCCGCGCGGCTGGGCATCGCCCTCGCCGACGAGGAGGCGGACTCCGGCACGGACCTCGTCGTCCTCGGGGACCTCAGCGTCGGCGGGACGACCGCCGCCGCGACCCTGGTCGCCGCGCTCTGCGGGACGGACGCCTCGGTGGTCACCGGGCGCGGCGGGCAGCGGATCGACGACCTGGCCTGGATGCGCAAGTGCGCCGCGATCCGGGACTCCCTGCGGCGCGCCCGGCCGGTACTGGGCGACCAGCTGGAGCTGCTGGCGGCGGTGGGCGGCGCGGACCTGGCCGCGATGACCGGGTTCCTGCTCCAGAGCGCGGTGCGCCGGATGCCGGTGATCCTCGACGGCGTGGTCTCGGCGGCCTGCGGGCTGGTGGCGCAGCGGGCCGCGTTCCGCTCGCCGGACTGGTGGCTCGCGGGCCAGCTCACCGGGGAGCCCGCGCAGGCCAAGGCGCTGGACCGGTTGGCGCTGGAGCCGCTGCTGGACCACGGGGTGTCGGTGGGCGAGGGCGCGGGCGCGCTGCTCGCGCTGCCGCTGGTGCGGGCGGCGGCGGACCTGGCGGCCGGACTGCCCGAGCAGAAGGCGTCCGAGGAGACGGCGGCCGGGCCGGACTCCGCCGGGGAGCAGCCGTCCGGGGAGACGGCCGCCACCCGGGACTGAGGCCCGCGCCCCCGGCCTGGCGCCCCGCGCCCGCCGCTCCCCGGCGCGACCCGGGCCGGGTGCCCCCGCGATCCGGGCCGGACCGGCGGCGGGCGCGCGAGGGGCGCGATGTCCGTGTCCGTCCGCCCCGCCGCTCCCCGGCGAGACCCGGTGCTCCCCGGCGACGACCCCTTGTGCCCCATATGATCCCTTTTCATGGGAGAAGACCGTTCCGCCGCCGACGCCCCCCGCTCCAGCACCGCCCGCGCGCGGCGCAGCGCCCTCTTCGCCATCTGGTACCTGCGCGCCGTCGCGTTCATCAACTTCCTGAGCGCCGTGTGGGTCTCCCTCGGGCAGGACCTCAGACGCCACAACACCGACAACTACTTCACGCCGTACCTGCTCACGGCGGGCTTCGCCTCCGGGGTGTTCGCCCTCTTCCTCGCCATCACCATGCGCCGGCGCAAGCGGGCCGCGTGGATTCTCAACACCGTGCTGTGCGGGCTGTTCCTGCTGCTGTTCGCCGTGGCGATGGCCTTCCCCGAGATCCGGCAGCACGCCCAGAACTGGATCTCCCTCGTGCTCACCGCCGCGTTCTTCGCCGCCCTGCTGCTGGGCCGCCGGGAGTTCTACGCGAAGGGCGACCGGTCCAACCCCAAGCTCGCGGCGGGGGTCGCGGTCGGCGGACTGCTCGTCACCTCGCTGCTCGCGACCGGGCTGGTGGCGCTCACCAACACCTCCCCGCAGAGCTCGACCTTCCTCGACAAGTGGCGCTACGGCGCGATGCGGCTGGTCTCCGTCGCCGTGGACGACGACCGCTTCCCCGAGATCACCACCCCCGGCTGGGTCGACGTGGTGATCAACGTACTGTCCACGCTGCTGCTGCTCGCCGTGCTGTACGCGGCCTTCCGCTCCCGCCGCGCGGTCGACGCGATCACCGAGGACGACGAGACGCGGCTGCGCGCGCTGCTGGAACGGCACGGGGAGCGCGACTCGCTGGGCTACTTCGCGCTGCGCCGGGACAAGAGCGCGGTGTGGTCGCCGACCGGCAAGGCGGCGATCGCGTACCGGGTGGTGGGCGGGGTGTCCCTGGCGTCCGGGGACCCGATCGGGGACCCCGAGGCGTGGCCGGGCGCGATCGAGCCCTGGCTCGCCGAGGCCCGCGAGCACGGCTGGGCCCCCGCGGTGATGGGCGCGGGCGAGGAGGCGGGCACGGTCTACGCCCGGCACGGACTGGACGCCCTGGAGCTGGGCGACGAGGCGATCGTGGAGACCGCCGAGTTCACCCTGGAGGGCCGGGCGATGCGCTCGGTGCGGCAGGCGTTCAACCGGGTGAAGCGGGCCGGGTACGAGGTGCGCATCCGGCGCCACGAGGACATCCCGGCCGAGGAGATGGCCGAACTGCTGCGTCTCGCCGACGACTGGCGGGACGGCGCGACCGAGCGCGGCTTCTCCATGGCCCTCGGCCGCCTCGGCGACCCGGCGGACGGACGCTGCGTGATGCTGGAGTGCACGGACGCCGAGGGCGACCTCAAGGCGCTGCTCAGCTTCGTCCCCTGGGGCCCGCACGGGCTCTCCCTGGACCTGATGCGCCGGGACCGGGACGCCGAGAACGGACTGATGGAGTTCATGGTCATCGAACTCCTCCAGCGCGCGCGGGAGATCGAGATCACTCAGGTCTCACTGAACTTCGCGATGTTCAGGTCGGTCTTCGAACGGGGCTCGAAGCTCGGTGCGGGACCGGTGCTGAGGCTGTGGCGTTCGCTGCTCGGCTTCTTCTCCCGCTGGTGGCAGATCGAGTCCCTGTACCGGGCGAACGCCAAGTACCGACCGATCTGGGAGCCGCGTTTCATGCTCTTCGAGAAGAGCGCCGACCTGCCGCGCATCGGCATCGCCGCGGGCCGCGCCGAGGGATTCCTCCAGGCCCCGGCCCTGCCCGACTGGCTGCGCCGCCGCAGACATCTGGCGGGCCGCCGGTGAACACCGCGTCCGCGTTCGCCCGCCGCGAGTGGGGGCCGCTGTACGCGGTGGTCCGCGCGGGTCTGGTCGAACGGGGTTGGCGGGCGGTCCCGTTGACCCTGTTCGCGGTCGCGCTGACGGCGACCTGTTACGCGCTGGAGCAGCACCCCGAGGGGCTGCGGCTGGTGGAGGCGGCGGGCTTCGTCCGGGCCGGGGACCCGCTGTGGCTGGCCCTGCTGCGCACCCCGCTCTCCCTGTTCGTCCCCGCGCCGGACCTGCCGGTGTGGGGCGCCCTGGCGCAGATCCTGCTGGTGTTCGGGATCGCGGAGATCGCGGTGGGGCGGCGGACGCTGCTGTGCGTCGCGTATCTGACGACGCTGGCCGGCACCATGTACGCCCGGGTCGGGGTGGCGGTCGGGCCCGCCGGGCCGTTCGGGCTGCCCGCCTCGGACGCGCAGGTGGTGGACAGCGGGCCGTCGGCCGCCGTGGTGGGGGTGGCGGTCTTCGTCTGCTACCGGTACGGGGCGTGGCTGACCGCCGCGCTGGTGGTGGCGGCGATGGTCGCCGAGGTGGTGGTGAAGCCGAACCTCGCGGGCAAGGAGCATCTGGCGGCGATCGCGGCGGCGGGGGTGTTGTGCGCGGGAGACGCGTGGCTGCGGCGCCGGCGTCACCGCTCGCGGGCGTCCGGACCGGGGTCGTCCGGGCCCGAGGGGCCGGGTCCCGGGCCGGGCTCGTCGGGACCGGAGGGGCCCGAGGGGCCGGGGCCGGCGGGCCCCGCGGGCAGCGGAGGCGCGTCCGGCGCGCCGCCGATCAGGTTCTGAAAGGCCCGCCGCGGCCGGTCCCAGCGCCGGTCGTGGCGGACCGCCCGCAACTGCGCCCGGGCCCGGGCCTTGGGCCGGTTCCGGTAGAAGCGGCGGGCCCAGGGCGAGCCGGGCCGGCCCAGCCGTACGGCCGCGACCAGGGCGACCACCGGCACCAGCACCCCGATCAGCCCCAGCCGCCCCTTCCCCTTGAACATCGCGATGAGCACGAAGAGGAAGTTGACCCCGACGGTCGCGATCAGCGTGGCGCGGTTCTGGCGCTCGTCGGGCGTGAGGCCGTCCACGCCCAGCGGCGAGGAGCCGCTGAGGACCAGCAGGGCGAGGGCGGCGGCGAGCACCACCACCTCGACGCTCTGCCGGCCCTCCTCGGTCCAGTAGACGTCGTCGAGGTGCAGGATCAGGGCGAACTCGTCGAGGACCAGGCCCACGCCCATCCCGAAGATCACCGCGCACACCGCCGCGCCGACGCCGTGCCGCCCGCTGCCCACGGCACCGAAGCCGCCGACGACGGTGAGGATCACGCCGGGGACGACATGGTGGATGTGCATGCCCCCGGGCGTGACGTTGCGGAACGGGCCCTTCCCGGCGCGGATCATACGGACGACGACCCGGGTGATCAGAAAGGTCAGGACGAACGAGACCAGGGCGAGGAGCATCGGCAGCTTCCCCGGCTCCAGGATGTTGCGGTAGAACCAGTCACCCATCCGTTTTCTCCCGTTCGGCGCGCTTTTCTCCCGTTCGGCGCGCTTCGCGCAATCTACCGCCGGTCCCGGCCGGGGCCGGTGCGGCAGGGCCCGGCGCACCGGCCCCGGCGGAGCGGGTCCTAAGCTCGCCGGGTGACTGCACTGCACGGCCTCCGTTTCGCCTTCGGCACCCTCACCGCCGTGCCCGTGCGGGTGACCCGCTGGGACCGGGAGGCCGCCCGCGCCGGAATGCTGTGCGCGCCGCTCGCCGGCCTCGCGGTGGGGGCCGCCGCCGGGGCCACCGGGGCGCTGCTCGCCGCGGCGGGCTCGGGCCCGCTGATGGCGGCCGTCGCGGCGACGGCCGTCCCGGCCGCGCTGACCCGCGGCCTCCATCTGGACGGTCTCGCCGACACCGCCGACGGCCTGGGCAGCGGCCGGCCCGCCGAGGACGCGCTGCGCATCATGAAGCAGTCCGACGTCGGCCCGTTCGGCGTGGTCACCCTGGTCCTGGTCCTGCTGGCCCAGGTCGCGGCGCTCGCCGGGCTCTACGCGCAGGGCTGGGCCCCGGGCGCGTGCGGCGCGGTCCTGGCCGGGGTCGCGGCGCGGCTCGCCCTGACCCTCGCCTCCCGCACGGGCGTCCCCCCGGCCCGCCCCGAGGGCCTGGGCGCCGCGGTCGCGGGGACCGTCCCGGCGGCGGGCGCGCTGCTGGTGGCCGGGGCGGCGACGGCGGGCGCGGCGGCGGCCGGGCTGCTCCTGTCCGGCGGGTACGGGCCGCTGCGCGCGGTGGCGGCGGTGCTGCTGGGCCTCGCCGCCGCCGAGTGGCTGCTGCGCCGGTGCGTCCGGCGCCTCGGCGGGGTGACGGGCGATGTGTTCGGCGCCCTCGCGGAGACGGCGGCGACGGCGTGCCTGGTAGTGCTCACCCTGGGGTGAGCGGCCCCGGCGGCGTTGCGGTTCCGTTACCGCGCGCCGCGCAACCGTGGGGCGGGCGGCCCGGTCGTACCGGCGTGATCACTCGCCATCTCCCCACCGGACGCGCCCGGTTCACGGCCGTCGGGGCCCTGACCGCCGTTGCCGCGCTGCTGCTCACGGGCTGCTCCGCCGACGCGCCCGCCGAGCCGCCGCACCCCGTCTTCTCGGCTCCCGAGGCCCGGCAGCCCGCCAAGGCCCTCGAAGCGACCCTGGCCGCGCGCGGCTTCGCCTTCCGGCAGACCATGACCTTCGAACTCGGCGACGGAAAGGCGGTCCTGACGAGCGAGGGCCGGATGGACCCGAAGGCGGAACGCGCCACGGGCACCCGGTCCTGGACGTTCACCGGCCAGGTCAAGAAGTCCGAGCGGGAGGCGCTGCTCGGCGACTCCCCCGCGCCGTCGCCCCAGCCGGCCGAGCTGGGTGTGGCGGTCGACGGGCCGGACGTCCTCGTGCGCCCCGGCAGCGCGCCGTACTGGATCCGCCACACCCCGGACGACGTCACCGTCGAGGGCAACCACAACGCCGCGGCCCTGGTCGGCACGGCGGTCCCGTTCGGCGGGACGCTGCTCGAACTGGCTGATACCGGGGGCCGGGTGACGAAGTCCGCGCAGGAGAGGACCGGCCGGACGTACACGGTCCGGGCCCCCGCCCAGGGGGCTCTCGCCCTGTTACCGAAGGACATGCAGGACCGGCTGCTTCACGGCAACGACCGGACCACCGGCGCGGAACTGCCCGTCGGCCTCGGCCTGCGCACCGACGGCGAGGGCCGGCTCACCGGGGCCTCGGCCGATTTCGGCACCCTCGTGGCACGCGACTGGGCCGCGCTCCGGCGTCTGAAGGGGATCACGGCGGAGCTGACGATCAGCCGCCTCGGCGCACCCGCCCCGAAGCTGCCACCCGCCGCCCGGCAGCTCGCCGCGCGGGACGTGGTCCGGGAGATGGACGATCTGGAGCCGGGAGCCTGTTTCGACCCGCACACCGGCACCAGCGCGGACCACCTGGTCGTCAGCCGCCCGTGCAAGGAACAGCACGGCGGCCGGATCCTCGCCCAGTCCGATCTGAACACCGACTGGTCCGGCATCGAAGAGGCCAGGCGGCTGGCCGGGGCCGCGTGCCATGCGGCAGTCCCGAAGGCGCCGGCCGCCTGGCTGGCGGAGTCCGCCAAGAAGGACGCGTACTGGTACACCTGGCCCGGCGACGAGTGGGACCGGAGCGGGGACGGCGTCGCCCGCGCCACCTGCTATGTCCTCACCCGCTGACGGCGCACGGGGCCCGCACGGCGCGCGGCCCGGGGCCGGTTCCGGTGGGACAACCCGGGACACCACAGGCGCCGCCGCCGTGAGCCGCACGGGGGACCACGCGTAGGCTCTTCCGCGGCATGGCGATGGGATCCATTCCCGTGCACAACAACCAGGGGTCTGTCTTCCGGTCCCGGGCGGCCGCTCCTCCAGAGCGGCACCGGGGCGCGGAACTCAAGGAAGCGAGATTTCACCACCGTGACTGCTCTCACTCTCAGCACCGCAGGCGCAGCGACGCTGCGCGCCGACGCCGTCGTCGTCGGTGTCGCCAAGGGCGCGAAGGGGCCGGTCGTCGCACCGGGCGCCGAAGCGGTGGACCAGGCGTTCGACGGCAGGCTGGCCGCGGTCCTCGAAACCCTCGGCGCGAGCGGTGCCGAGGGCGAGGTCACCAAGCTGCCCTCGCCGGCCGGCCTCAAGGCCCCGGTCGTCCTGGCCGTCGGCCTCGGCCAGGAGCCCGGCGACGAGGACGTGTACGCCGCCGAGGCGCTGCGCCGGGCCGCCGGCGTCGCGGCCCGCGCGCTGGCCGGCGCCAAGAAGGCCGCGTTCGCGCTGCCGATAGAGGAGGCGGAGGACGCCGGGGCGATCGCCGAGGGCGCGCTGCTCGGCGCGTACGCGTTCACCGCGTACCAGGAGAACGGCAAGGACGGGAAGAAGCCGCTCGCGGAGATCGCCCTGCTGGGCGCCAAGCCGCGCGACAAGGCGTTCAAGGCCGCCGCCGAGCGGGCCCTCGCCCTCACCGAGGAGATCAACCGCGCCCGCGACCTGATCAACACCCCGCCGAACGACCTCACCCCCGAGGCGTTCGCGGCCGTGGCCACCGCCGCGGGCAAGGAGCACGGCGTCAAGGTGCAGGTCCTCGACGAGAAGGCGCTGGCCAAGGGCGGCTACGGCGGCATCCTCGGCGTCGGCCAGGGCTCCCAGAACCCGCCGCGGCTGGTGAAGCTCTCCTACACGCACTCCAAGGACGCCAAGCACCTGGCGCTCGTCGGCAAGGGCATCACCTACGACTCGGGCGGCATCTCCCTCAAGCCGGCCGGCCACAACGAGACGATGAAGTGCGACATGAGCGGTGCCGCCGCCGTGTTCGCCGCCGTCGTCGCCGCGGCCCGGCTCGGCCTGGAGGTCAATGTGACCGGCTGGCTGGCGCTCGCCGAGAACATGCCCTCCGGTTCGGCCACCCGCCCCGGCGACGTGCTGCGCATGTACAGCGGCAAGACCGTCGAGGTGCTGAACACCGACGCCGAGGGCCGCCTGGTCCTGGCCGACGCGCTGACCCGCGCCTCGGAGGAGAACCCGGACGCGATCGTGGACGTGGCGACGCTGACCGGCGCGATGGTCCTGGCGCTGGGCAACCGCACCTTCGGGATCATGGCCAACGACGACGACTTCCGTGCCGCGATCCACGAGACCGCGGAGGAGGTCGGCGAGGCGTCCTGGCCGATGCCGCTCCCGGCGGACCTGCGCAAGGGCATGGACTCGCCGACGGCCGACATCGCGAACATGGGCGAGCGGATGGGCGGCGGCCTGGTCGCCGGCCTGTTCCTGAAGGAGTTCGTCGGTGAGGGCATCACCTGGGCCCACCTGGACATCGCCGGCCCCGCCTTCCACGAGGGCGCGCCCTACGGCTACACGCCCAAGGGCGGCACAGGCTCCTCGGTCCGCACCCTGGTGCGCCTCGCGGAGCGCACCGCGGCGGGCGAGCTGGGCTGACGCCCGCGTCCCCGCCCGGGGCGGTGCCGCACGGCACCGCCCCGGGCGGGCGCGCAGCGGAAGACGCCGGTTCGTCCCGGTGTTCCTACGCGGGGGTAACCGCGGACGAGCCGAAGGTCACCGTCTCAAGACACATCCCCGCGTCCCGGCTTCCGCCGACAAGTGCGAAGATGGGTTCCCGGCAGGACAGGGCCCCCACCACAGGGCCGAAGACAAGCGGCCGAACACCAGCCGCGGCCCGGTCAGTGAGGACCGGGGCGGACGGCGCACATGCATGGAGGACGTGACGTGGCGAACGACGCCAGCACCGTTTTCGACCTAGTGATCCTCGGCGGCGGTAGCGGCGGTTACGCTGCGGCCCTTCGCGGAGCTCAGCTGGGCCTGGACGTCGCACTGATCGAGAAGAACAAGCTGGGCGGCACCTGCCTGCACAACGGCTGCATCCCCACCAAGGCCCTGCTGCACGCCGGTGAGATCGCCGACCAGGCCCGCGAGGCCGAGCAGTTCGGCGTGAAGACCTCCTTCGAGGGCATCGACATCGCGGGCGTCCACAAGTACAAGGACGACGTGATCTCGGGCCTCTACAAGGGCCTTCAGGGTCTGGTCGCCTCCCGCAAGGTGACCTACATCGAGGGCGAGGGCCGGCTGTCCTCCCCCACCTCCGTCGACGTGAACGGGCAGCGCGTCCAGGGCCGCCACGTCCTGCTGGCGACCGGCTCCGTGCCGAAGTCGCTGCCGGGCCTCGACATCGACGGCAACCGGATCATCTCCTCCGACCACGCGCTGACCCTGGACCGCGTCCCGCAGTCCGCGATCATCCTCGGCGGCGGCGTGATCGGCGTCGAGTTCGCCTCCGCGTGGAAGTCCTTCGGCACCGAGGTCACCGTGATCGAGGGCCTGAAGCACCTCGTGCCGGTCGAGGACGAGAACAGCTCCAAGCTGCTGGAGCGCGCCTTCCGCAAGCGCGGTATCAAGTTCAACCTGGGCACCTTCTTCGAGAAGGCCGAGTACACCGAGAACGGTGTGCGGGTCACCCTCGCCGACGGCAAGACCTTCGAGGCCGAGATCCTGCTGGTGGCCATCGGCCGCGGCCCGGTCTCGCAGGGCCTCGGCTACGAGGAGCAGGGTGTCGCGATGGACCGCGGCTACGTCCTCGTCGACGAGTACATGCGCACCAACGTGCCCACGATCTCGGCGGTCGGCGACCTGGTCCCGACCCTCCAGCTCGCGCACGTCGGCTTCGCCGAGGGCATCCTGGTGGCGGAGCGGCTGGCCGGTCTGAAGACCGTCCCGATCGACTACGACGGCGTGCCTCGGGTGACGTACTGCCACCCCGAGGTCGCCTCCGTCGGCATCACCGAGGCCAAGGCCAAGGAGATCTACGGTGCGGACAAGGTCGTCGCCCTGAAGTACAACCTGGCGGGCAACGGCAAGAGCAAGATCCTGAAGACCGCGGGCGAGATCAAGCTCGTCCAGGTCAAGGACGGTGCCGTGGTCGGCGTCCACATGGTCGGTGACCGTATGGGCGAGCAGGTCGGCGAGGCGCAGCTCATCTACAACTGGGAGGCTCTGCCGGCCGAGGTCGCGCAGCTCATCCACGCGCACCCGACGCAGAACGAGGCCCTCGGCGAGGCGCACCTCGCCCTGGCGGGCAAGCCGCTGCACTCCCACGACTGACCGGTCCCGGGCGCGACAGACCACTACCGCACTTTTCGTAAGGAGCAACTGAAACCATGTCGGTTTCCGTAACCCTTCCGGCGCTCGGCGAGAGCGTCACCGAGGGCACTGTCACCCGCTGGCTGAAGGCCGAGGGCGAGCGCGTCGAGGCCGACGAGCCGCTGCTGGAGGTGTCGACCGACAAGGTCGACACCGAGATCCCGGCCCCCGCCTCCGGTGTGCTGGCCTCCATCAAGGTCGCCGAGGACGAGACGGTCGAGGTCGGCGCCGAGCTGGCCGTCATCGACGACGGCAGCGGTGCCCCGGCCGAGCAGCCGGCCCCGGCCGCCGCCGAGGCGTCCGCCCCGGCCCCGGCCGAGGAGGCCCCGCAGGCCGCGCCGTCCACCGAGTCCGCCGCGCCGGCTCCCGCCCCGTCCGCCGAGGCGGCGTCGGGCGGCGGTTCGGCCGAGGGCACCGACGTGGTCCTGCCGGCGCTCGGCGAGAGCGTCACCGAGGGCACCGTCACCCGCTGGCTGAAGGAGGTCGGCGAGGAGGTCTCCGAGGACGAGCCGCTGCTGGAGGTGTCCACCGACAAGGTCGACACCGAGATCCCGGCCCCCGCCTCCGGTGTGCTGCTGGAGATCGTGGTCGGCGAGGACGAGACCGCCGAGGTCGGCGCCAAGCTGGCCGTCATCGGCGCGAAGGGCGCGGCTCCGGCCGCCGCCCCGGCGCCCGCCCAGGAGGCCCCGAAGCAGGAGGCCCCCGCTCCGGCGCCCGCGCCGGTCCAGGAGGCCCCCAAGCAGGAAGCCCCGAAGCAGGCCGCTCCCGCCCCGGCCGCCGCGCCCGCTCCCGCCCCGGCCCCGCAGGCACCGGCCGCCCCGGCCGCGCCCGCCGCCGTGGAGTCGAGCGACGCGTATGTGACCCCGCTGGTGCGCAAGCTCGCCGCCGAGAACGGCGTCGACCTGGGCTCGGTCAAGGGCACCGGCGTCGGCGGCCGCATCCGCAAGCAGGACGTCATCGCCGCCGCGGAGGCCGCCAAGGCCGCCGCCGCTCCGGCCCCCGCGGCCGCCGCGGCCCCGGCCGCGTCGAAGGCGCCCGCGCTGGAGGCGTCCCCGCTGCGCGGCCAGACGGTCAAGATGACCCGGATGCGCAAGGTCATCGGCGACAACATGATGAAGGCGCTGCACGGCCAGGCGCAGCTGTCCTCGGTCGTCGAGGTCGACATCACCAAGCTGATGAAGCTGCGTGAGGCGGCCAAGGCCGGCTTCGCCGCCCGTGAGGGCGTCAAGCTGTCCCCGATGCCGTTCTTCGTCAAGGCGGCGGCCCAGGCGCTGAAGGCCCACCCGGTCATCAACGCCCGGATCAACGAGGACGAGGGCACCATCACGTACTTCGACTCGGAGAACATCGGCATCGCCGTGGACTCCGAGAAGGGTCTGATGACGCCGGTCATCAAGAACGCGGGCGGCCTGAACCTGGCCGGCATCGCCAAGGCCACCGCGGAGCTCGCGGGCAAGGTCCGGGCCAGCAAGATCACGCCGGACGAGCTGTCCGGCGCGACCTTCACGATCAGCAACACCGGTTCGCGCGGTGCGCTGTTCGACACGATCATCGTGCCGCCGAACCAGGTCGCCATCCTGGGCATCGGCGCCACGGTGAAGCGCCCGGCCGTCATCGAGACCGCCGAGGGCACCGTGATCGGCGTCCGGGACATGACGTACCTGACGCTCTCCTACGACCACCGCCTGGTGGACGGCGCGGACGCCGCCCGCTACCTGACGGCGGTCAAGGCGATCCTGGAGGCGGGCGAGTTCGAGGTCGAGCTCGGCCTCTGAGCCGCCCGGCTGTAACCAGCCTCACCCACGGCGCCCCCGCCGGGAGTACATCCCGGCGGGGGCGCCGCCGTATTGTCTTGAGAACCGGTACGGCTCGTCTTGAGAGCCGGTACGGCCCGCGCGAGGGGCCGGTCCGGTCGACGCGTCCCCAAGGAGAGCGCCCCATGACCATCCCCGTCGTCCACTCGCTTCGCGACCAGATCCGCGAGCACATCGTGGAGGGGATCGTCAGCGGCCGCTGGAAGCCCGGAGAACGCATCGTCGAGCGCCGGATCGCCACCGAGCTGGAGGTCTCGCAGACCCCTGTGCGCGAGGCGCTGCGCGAGCTGGAGTCGCTGCGGCTGATCGAGTCGGCGCCCAACAAGGGTGTCCGGGTGCGGAATCTGACCGCGGCGGACCTGGAGGAGAGCTACCCGGTCCGGGCCGGTCTGGAGCAGATCGCGGCCGAGCTGGCGGCCGGGCGGCTGGCGGACGACTGCTCGGCGCTGGAGCCGCATGTGGCGGCCCTGTACGACGCGGACCGGCTGGCCGACGGGACGGCGCAGGTGCGGCACACGGTGGCCTTCCACCGGGAGCTGGTGAAGGCGGCCGGGAACAAGGTGCTGCTGCACACCTGGGAGGGGCTGGGCATCGAGGTGTTCACGGCGCTGTCGATCCGCTGGCTGGGCACGGTGCAGAAGTCGTACGCGGAGGAGCACCAGGACCTGGTGGAGGCGTTTCGGCGGCGGGATCCGCAGATCGGCGCCCTCGTGAAGGCCCACGTCCTGGGCTGCGCGCCCCGCGCGTAACGCCGACCGCGCCGGCTTCCGGCCCCGGCCCGGGCCCGGCTTTCCCGGCCCGGGTCCGCCCTTCCCGGCCCGGGTCCGGCTTTCCCGGCCCGGGTCCGGCTTTCCAGCCCGTCCGGCGTTTGAGGACACGGCCGCAGGCCGTGCCGCGACCACCGGGGCGCGCCCGGTCCGCCGGCTCCGCCCACCCCGGCGGGGCTCCGCCCCGCACCCCGCGCCTCAAACGCCGGCGAGGCTGGGAATACGAGGCTGACGTCGCCCGCCCGAAGCGACCCGCAGGGCTGGGGTGCCTGGCCCGCACCCCGCGCCTCACGCGGCGGCGAGGCTGAAAATGCCCCCGCACCCGTCGGCGAGGCCAACGTGAGGCCAACGTTCCCCCCGGGACAGGCGGGCGTTACAACCCCCTTTGTCCCGGCACCCCGTGCCCACTTCCGCGGCACCGGATGCCAATTTCGCCCCAAGCTTTGATCGATCATCGATCAGCGCCTTACAGTCTCCCCGGGTCCACCGACCCGTTCGCCCTGTCCTGCCAGACACGGCACCCCCTTTTCTCCACCCCCCTCCAGTCCGGAAGGCGGCGATCATGACCGACCCCGTAGGCAAGCTTCCGAGCGAGCTCGACCAGCTCCCGGACCGCGACGCCGAGGAAACCGCCGAGTGGGCGGCGTCCCTCGACGCCGTCGCGGAACACGCGGGCCCGCACCGCGCCGCGTACCTGATGCGCCGCACCCTCCAGCACGCCGAGCAGGCCGGTGTCGCGCTGCCCCGGCTGCTGGAGACGGACTACGTCAACACCATCCCCACCTCCGCCGAGCCGGCCATCGACGGCGACGAGGAGATGGAGGCGCGCATCACCGCGTGGAACCGCTGGAACGCGGCCGCCATGGTGACCCGCGGCTCCCGCTTCGGCGTCGGCGGCCACATCGCCACCTTCGCCTCCGCGGCCTGGCTCTACGAGACCGGCTTCAACCACTTCTTCCGCGGCAAGGAGGGGGACGGCTCCGGCGACCAGCTCTACATCCAGGGCCACGCCTCCCCCGGCATCTACGCCCGCGCCTTCCTCGACGGCCGCCTCACCGAGGCGCACCTCGACAACTTCCGCCAGGAGTCCGGCGGGAACGGCCTGCCCTCGTACCCGCACCCGCGCCGGCTGCCCTGGCTGTGGGAGTTCCCCACCGTCTCCATGGGCCTCGGCCCGCTGTCCGCGATCTACCAGGCCCGGTTCAACCGCTACCTCCAGGGCCGCGGCATCAAGGACACCTCCGGCTCCCACGTCTGGGCCTTCCTCGGCGACGGTGAGATGGACGAGCCCGAGTCGACGGCCGCCCTGGCGCTGGCCTCCCGCGAGCGGCTGGACAACCTGACCTTCGTCATCAACTGCAACCTGCAGCGCCTCGACGGCCCGGTCCGCGCCAACTTCAAGATCGTGCAGGAACTGGAGGCCCAGTTCCGCGGCGCCGGCTGGAACGTGGTGAAGACCCTGTGGGGCAGCGCCTGGGACGAGCTGTTCCAGCTCGACACCGCGGGGGCCCTCGTCCGCCGTCTGCGCGAGGTCCCGGACGCCCAGTTCCAGACGTACGCCACCCGCGACGTCGCCTATATCCGCGAGCACTTCTTCGGCGCCGAGCCCGCCCTCGCCGAGCTGGCGAAGCTGCTCACGGACGCGAAGATCGCCGAGTGCTTCCACACCTCCCGCGGCGGCCACGAGGCCCGCAAGGTGTACGCGGCGTACCGGGCCGCCCTCGCGCACAAGGGCGCCCCGACCGTGATCCTCGCCCAGACGGTGAAGGGCTTCACGCTCGGCAAGGGCTTCGAGTCCAAGAACGCCAACCACCAGATGAAGAAGCTGACGACCGACGAGTTCAAGGGCATGCGCGACCTGCTCGGACTCCCGATCGCCGACTCCGCGTTCGCCGACGGCCTGGTCCCCTACGGCCACCCCGGCGCCGACTCCCCCGAGGTCCGCTACCTCGCCGAGCGCCGCGCCGCCCTCGGCGGCCCCGCCCCGGCCCGCCGCACGCACCCGGTGCCCGCGCTGCCCGAGCCCGAGGAGCGCGCCTTCGCCGCCCTCAAGAAGGGCTCCGGCAAGCAGGAGATGGCCACCACCATGGCCTTCGTCCGCCTGGTCAAGGACCTGATGCGGGACAAGACCACCGGGAAGCGCTGGGTGCCGATCGTCCCCGACGAGGCGCGCACCTTCGGCATGGAGTCGCTGTTCCCGTCCGCGGGCATCTACTCGCCGCTGGGCCAGACCTACGAGCCGGTCGACCGCGACCAGCTGATGTACTACAAGGAGGCCGCCGACGGCCAGATCCTCAACGAGGGGATCACCGAGGCCGGCGCCATGGCCGACTTCATCGCCGCCGCCACGTCGTACGCGACGCACGGCGAGACGATGATCCCGTTCTACATCTTCTACTCGATGTTCGGCTGGCAGCGGACCGGCGACCAGATGTGGCAGCTCGCCGACCAGCTCGGCAAGGGCTTCATCGTCGGCGCCACCGCCGGCCGCACCACCCTCACCGGCGAGGGCCTCCAGCACGCGGACGGCCACTCCCACCTGATCGCGGCCACCAACCCGGCCTCGCTCAACTACGACCCGGCCTTCGCCTACGAGATCGCGGTGATCGTCAAGGACGGTCTGCGCCGGATGTACGGCGAGGCCGCCCCCGGCGAGGACTCGGACGTCTTCTACTACCTGACGGTCTACAACGAGCCCAAGCCGCAGCCCGCCATGCCGGAGGGCGTCGAGGAGGGCATCGTCAAGGGCCTGTACCGGTTCAAGGAGGGGGCGACCGGCACGGACGCGCCGCGCCTCCAGCTGCTGGCCTCCGGCACCGCCATCCACTGGGCCCTTCAGGCGCAGGAGCTGCTGGCGAACGACTGGAACGTGGCGGCCGACGTCTGGTCCGCGACCTCCTGGGGCGAGCTGCGCCGGGACGCCCTGGAGGCGGACGAGGCCCTGCTCCGCGGCGAGGAGCGCGTCCCGTACGTCACCCGGGTGCTGGAGGGCGCCCCGGGCCCGGTGCTGGCGGTCTCCGACTGGATGCGCCAGGTGCCGGACCAGATCAGCCAGTGGGTGGAGCAGGACTGGTCCTCCCTCGGCACGGACGGCTTCGGCCTCTCCGACACCCGCGAGGCGGCCCGCCGCCACTTCGGCGTCGACCCGCAGTCGATCACCGTGGCCGCGCTGGCGCAGCTCGCCAGGCGCGGCGAGGTACCGGCCTCCGCGGTGAAGGAGGCACGCGAGCGATACGGCCTGTAGGCCCCGCCCGTTCATCCGTCCCCCGCCGGGGCCGGTCCCTCCGGGGACCGGCCCCGGCGGGCGTTCCCGGCGGGCGTTCCCGGCGGGCGTTCCCGGCGGGCGTTCCCGGCGGGCGTTCCCGGCGGGCGTTCCCGGCGGGCGTTCCCGGCGGGCGTTCC